>JAIOQG010000051.1 GCA_021413465.1 Alphaproteobacteria bacterium
CCCGCAGGGGAACAAAGCTCGCACGATGCTTGACAGCGAAGCGTCCGCGGCAAGCCGCCCCCGAATGCCCGAGGTCAACGTATGAAATCGCGGATAGGTCTCAACCGTAAAAAGATCCGTCACCTCGACGCTGCCGGGCTCGGTCACGCGCGACAGGTCGTTGCGCAACAAATCGACGATCATCAGATTTTCGGCACGCTGCTTTTCGTCGCCGCTGAGCGCAGCGCGCTGCTTGTCGTCCCCCGGCCCGTCGCCCGCGCGCGGCGTCGTGCCCTTCATCGGCCGCGCCGTAATGTGTCCCTCGCGCACCTCGAAGAACAACTCCGGCGAAAACGACAGCACATCCTCGTCGGCAAAGCGCAGGAACGCACAAGCCCCCGCCCGCGCTCGTTCGCGCAACCGCGCATAGGTCGCAAACGGATCGCCCACCGTGGTTTTCAGTTTGAACGTCAGATTGACCTGATAGACGTCGCCCTCGCCGATCAGCTGCCGCACGCGCGCGAGCTTTGCCCGATAGGCCGCCTCGTCGATCGAGTGCGTGATCGCGCCCACCGCCGCGCTGCCGGAGCCTTGTTCCATCAGCCACCGCGTCCGCTCGCGCGCGCTCATCCGGCGCTGTTGACTGAAAAGATGAAAGCGCAACAACGGCCCCGCATTGGGCGGCATCAAGGGCAAAAGGCGCGGTTCGAGCGCATAGCCGAGCTCGTAAGCAAAATACCCGGCCGCACTCAGTCCCCGCGCCACGCCGTCTTCGATCGCCGCCAGCGCCGCCGGCACCTCGGCCGCGCTTCGCGCTTCGATCAGCGCTTGCGGGGCGCTCAAGAAAACGGCGGGCCGGTCGGGCCACGTCGCGTCGTCAAAAAGGGCAAAAGTCTCGGTCTGCTTCATTCTCTTCGCGACGTGTGGTGGAGGGGACGCTTGACACTTCGGGCATGCCGGCCCAAATGCAAAATCGACGAAACCGGACTCATGGCCCGCCGGGGCCTGTCTATAGCGTGGGGCGAGAGCGATGTCGCGAGGTGGAGCCTTCGGAACCCCACAATGCATAGGATTCGATGAGATCGAGCGTCTGCTCGAACGCACCGCCAAAACGCAGTCGGACGCCTTTCCGCCGGTCAACGTCGAGGAACCCGCAGAAGGCCGGTTGCGCATCACGCTGGCCGTCGCGGGCTTTGCCCCTGAACGCCTGTCGCTGACCCTGACGGGCCGGGAAATGACCATCAAGGGCGAGCGCCCACCACAGGACGAATCGCGGGTTTTCCTCCACAAGGGCATCGCCGCCCGCGGTTTTCAGCGCAGTTTTATTTTGGCCGAAGGGCTTGAAATCGACAGCGCACAGTTAGCGAACGGTCTGCTCAAGATCGAACTCAAGCGAGTGCCCGCAAACCAACAAATTCTTCAGATTCCCATCACTTTGGCTTGAGACGGGCCTGCCTTCAAAAGCCGTTGGTTAACCCCCATATATTTGCCACGAAGGGTCGCTACCTCAGTTGCCGATACGGGGCTGAAGCGACCGCTTGAAGGAGAAATACCATGCAATCCAATAGCGAAAATCGGGTTCCGGCCGTGGCTCTGGCCCTAAGCCCGGAAGACATCGCGCGAATCATCGGCCCGAACACGGTCTACATCCGCGAAGTCGGTATCGAAGAGCTGAAAGGCTCAGGCGTGCTTCCCGTCGATACGCCCGTGCCCCCGACGCAAAAATTCTTCGCGCTGCACTCGGCCGATGGCCGCCGTGTCGCCGTCGTCGACAGCCGCGACATGGCCTTCGTCGCCGCGCGCCAGCACGAACTCGAACCCGTCAGCGTGCACTAATCGAGAAATAGGGCAGGCGCGCTAAGCCGCCTGCACCCCGGACAGGGGTTCCGTCAGCAGCGCATAGAGTTGCGCCTTGTCGTTCGCCGCGCGCAGTTTTTCGCAAACGGCGGCATTGCGCAGCAACCGCGACACGCGCGCCAGCGCCTTAAGATGATCGGCGCCCGCATCTTCCGGCGTCAAAAGGACGAACAGAAGATCGACCGGCGCTTCGTCGATCGCCTCGAACTCGATGCCGCTTTCAAGCTGAGCGAAAATGCCGATGATTTTCTCGAGCTTCGCGATGCGCGCGTGCGGAATGGCAACGCCGTGGCCGACGCCCGTGCTGCCCAGTTTTTCGCGCTGCCATAGCGACTCGAACACTTTGCCTTCGTCGAGACCGGCCACCGTGCCCGCGCACGCGGCAAGCTCCGCGATCAATTTCTTCTTGTTCGCGCCCTTCAGCCGGTGAAACACGGCCTGCGGCGACAGGATTTCGCTGATTTCCATTTTCACGCCGCTATTCGCCGTGGCTGACGTGATGCTTCACGACTGCGCCTTGGCCGCATGCGCATCGATCCACCCGATATGCCCGTCCGCGCGGCGATAGACGACGTTGATGTCGCCATGCGCGCTGTTGCGGAACACGAGCGCGGGTGCTTCCGTCAGGTCGAGCTGCATCACCGCTTCGCCCACCGTAAGCGTGCGCAGCTGTGTGGGGCTCTCCGACACGATGACGGGCGCCAGCGTTGCCGGTTCGGCGGCCGTCTCGTCCGACTGCGACTCGATGATATGTTCGCGCGCCGGGCTCTCCGCAAATGCGTCGCGCGCGCCGTTGTGATGGTCGCGGATGCGCTCTTTGTATTTGCGCAGCCGTTTTTCCATGCGCTGCGCCGCGCCGTCGAAACTGGCGTAGATGTCGGTCGAACGC
>JAIOQG010000052.1 GCA_021413465.1 Alphaproteobacteria bacterium
GCATCAAAGGGATCAACTCGCGCGCAACGAAGGGAAAAGTCACGAACACCGTCGCCAGCACCAGCCCTGTGATCGTGAAGATAACCTTGATCCCAAGCTCGCTCAAAAGCGGCCCCAAATACCCCTGCGCACCGAACAACAACACGTACACGAGGCCGGAGATCACCGGCGACACCGAAAACGGCAAGTCGATCAGCGTGATGAAAAAGCTCTTGCCTGCGAAATCGTGCTTGGCCACCGCCCACGCCGCCGCCAGTCCGAAAATACAGTTCAGCGGCACGGCGATGGCCGCCACCGTCAACGTCAGCCGCATCGCCGACAGCGCGTCTTTCTCCGTCACCGCCGCGACGAACCCGTCGAGCCCCTTGCGCATCGCCTCCGCGAACACCGCGATCAAAGGCGTCAGCAAGAATAACGATATGTACCCGATAGCAAGGCCGATCAAAACGGCGCGCACGCCAAGCGAGTCGTGCGTCGGCAATCTCAGCTTAGGCCGGTTTGCCATCCTATCCGCGCCTCCGTGCCCATGCCTGCAACCCGTTGATCGCAAACAGCATGACAAACGAAATGCCGAGCATCGCCGAGCCCACCGCCGCCGCCCCGGCATAGTCGAACTGTTCGAGCTTGATGACGATCAAAAGCGGCGCGATTTCGGAAACAAGCGGAATGTTCCCCGCGATGAAGATCACCGATCCGTATTCGCCGACGGCCCGCGCGAATGCCAGCGCGACGCCCGTCAACCAAGCCGGCAGGATCGCCGGCAACACAACGCGTGAAAATGTCTGCGCCCGCGTCGCCCCCAACGTCGCCGCCGCCTCTTCGTATTCCATTTCCATGTCGTCGAGCACCGGCTGCACGGAGCGCACCACGAACGGCAACCCGATGAAGGTGAGCGCGAACACGACGCCCAACGGCGTGAACGCGACCTGCACGCCAAGCGGCACAAGCCACTGGCCGACCCATCCGTTCGGCGCATACAAAGTGGTCAACGCGATACCGGCGACCGCCGTGGGCAAAGCAAACGGCAGATCGACCAGCGCATCGACAAGACGCCGCCCGAAAAACTTGTACCGCACCAGCACCCATGCGACGAGCAAACCGAACACGGCGTTGATCAAACTCGCGATCGCCGCCGCGCCGAAAGAAAGCTTAAGCGCCGCCACCACGCGCGGCGACGTCACCGTCGCGACGACCCCGTCGATACCCAATTCCCACGGGCGCATAACCAAGGCCCCCAGGGGTATCAGAATGACGACGCTCAAATAGAAAACGGCGAAGCCGAACGTGAGACCGAACCCCGGTATCACGCTCGGCTGTTTGAAGCGCCATGGTCTAGCGGTTGCCGCCACTCACTTGCCCGGTTGATAGATCTGGTCGAACACCCCGCCGTCGGCGAAGTGTGTCGCCTGCGCCTTCTGCCAGCCGCCGAAGACTTGATCAACCGTCACAAGCGGAATTTGCGGAAACTTGCTTGCATATTTGGCGGAAATCTCTGGATCGATCGGCCGATAATAATTCTGCGCGATCAATTCCTGGGCAGGCTTTGTGTAAAGAAACTTCAAATAGGCATCCGCCACCGCGCGCGTGCCCTTCGCGTCAACGTTCTTGTCGACGAGCGCAATCGGCGGTTCGGCGAGAATGCTGACCGACGGCACGACGATCTGAAATTTGTCGGCGCCCAATTCCTTTAGCGTTAAGAACGCCTCGTTCTCCCACGTGATTAACACGTCGCCGAGGCCGCGTTGCGCGAAGGTGGTCGTCGAACCGCGCGCGCCGGTGTCGAGCACCGACACGTTCTTATAGAGTTTGCCGACGAACGCCTTCGCGCTCGCCTCGTTGCCGCCCGGTTGGCGCAGCGCATAGGCCCACGCCGCCAGATAATTCCACCGCGCCCCGCCCGATGTCTTGGGGTTGGGCGTGATCACCTGAATGCCCGGTTTCGCCAAGTCGTTCCAGTCCTTGATCTTCCAAGGATTGCCCTTGCGCACCAGAAACACGATCGTCGACGTATAGGGCGAGGAATTGTGCGCCAGCCGCGTTTGCCAATTCGCCGGCAGCAATTTCGCGCGCGCCGAAATCTCGTCGATGTCGTAGGCGAGCGCCAACGTCACCACGTCGGCCTCGAGCCCGTCGATCACGCTGCGCGCCTGCTTGCCCGATCCGCCGTGACTTTGATTGATCGTCACGTCGTCGCCGGTCTTCTTTTTCCATTCCGCCGCAAACGCCGGATTGATCGCCGCGTAAAGCTCGCGCGTTGGATCGTAAGACACGTTCAACAGCGTGATCTCTTTCGCCAACACAACTTGCGTGAACAAAAACAAGAACGCCAGCGCGGTCAGCGCGTAACCTGTGATACGGGACGTCGTCGTCATTCCTAAGTCTCCTTCAGATGATGGCTGGCGTCAAAATGTGAATTGTGTACGAAGCGAAACGATTTCCAGGTCCTGGCCGATCTGCGCGCCGGCCGGCGGCACGAAAACCCCGGCGCCATAGGCATTCGCCGCGCCGGTGCTCGCCCGGTCGACATCGACCCACTGATAATCGAGCAGGAAACGGATGTTGGAGTTCACATACCAGTTGAGCCCAGCGGTCCACGCTTTCTGTTCGCCGCCGCGAATCCCGCCCGCCCCCGGCAACAAATCCGCGCGGTAATTCAAGTCGGTATCGCTATAGCGCAGCGCAATCTCCCAGGCGCCGATCCCGTCCCCACCCGGCGTAAAGGGCTGTGCAGGCTTCGGCGCAGAGAAAACGCCGCTGACCGCGTTCCAGTTCCGTGTCTCGCCGGTCAAAACATAGGCCGCCTGAACGTACCAACCGCTGAAATCGGGATCGGGCAGCACGGGACCGGGAATTTGCTCGCGTTCGAAGCGGTACCAAAAATGCTCGCCCTGCACGTAAAAATTCTGAAAACTCGCCGCGAATTCCAAACCCGGAATCCACAAACTGTCCGTGTTGATGTTGCCTGTATCGATCAACCGCGTGCCGTCGACACGAATTTCGGGCCGGTCGCGCAGGCGCAGCGTATGGCGCAGCGCGATGTCGGGCCCTTGATCCGGCGCGCGAAACACGTAAGTCGAATTCGCGCCGACATGAAGGTTGATGTCGCTACTCTTGTAAAGCAACCACGCCGCGCGTGCCACAACCGCCAGCTGCTCGTCGTAATTCTGCGTCGACGTTGCCGACCCCGGCGTCGTCACCGGCGCCCCCGTCAGCGCCACGGACGCATACCATTCATCGCCGTTCGCATAAGCGGCGATCCCGTTGCGCCCTTCCGAACCCGCGATCTGCCGCGACAGCTCCGCCGGCGAGGCCCGTTCGAGGAAAATCGATTCCGCATTCGAGGTTGAATCGTCGTACCCGACCGAAGGACTGAACGCCCCGGCGCGCAGCCGCACCCATTCCAATCCGTTGTACTGCAGATAAAGATCTTGAATGCGCCCGCCGTCTTCCTGACCGCCGCCGCCGCCGAATTCATAAACAAGGCTATAGGCCCAATCGTCGCCGAGCTTGCCCTCAAGCCCGAGCTGTGCCCGCCGGAAATTCGTTCCGTCGTTCAAGTCGCGCGCGTGCGAGGATTCCGTCACGTCGCCGAACGAGCCGCGGCGAAAATCGCTCGCCAACGGCCCGGCATCGTCCTGAATGATGTTCCCATAGTCGAGCGAGATGCGCCCGCGCAGCGATATCGTCGCCTTACCATCGCCCGAAACGAACGTCGGCCGCCCGTCCTTGATTTGCAGCTTCGGGCTTTCCGATGTTTGGCGCTGCGATTCTGAAAACTGGTTCGCGGACGAAACCTTCACGTCCTGAACTTGCGCGGACAGAACCTCAAGCTGAGCCTGCTGATCGGCGATCTGCTTTTTCAGCGCCTCGATCTGCGCCGTCAGATCTTGCCTCTGACCGGCCGACGCCGGCATCGCCAGCAAAGCCGTCGCAAACCCGATCGCCAGCGTCGAAGTGATAACCCGCCGTCCGCCCATAACCGCACGCTCCCATTCGGCCTATGGGCGACGATATCGATAATGTCTATCAAGTCAATAGAGATTAAGAAGATTAAACACACAGCGCTGCCGTAGAACCGGCGGGCGGCGGACGTGATGCTAAGCTGCGGGTTTGATCTTGCGCTTGTCGGCTAATGCGTCGGCCAGCGAATGCTGCTCCAAAATCTTGGCGCTGGCATTGCGCACGTCGATCAGCGATTTGCGGATCGCGCAGGTCGCCTCGTCGGTGCAATCTTCGCAGCGCCGATAGGCGGTGCGGCTGGCGCATGGGCTTAGCGCCAACGGCCCATCGATCAAGCGGATGATTTCCGCAAAAGAAATGTCCTTCGCCTCGCGCCCCAATTGATAACCGCCGTGGCGCCCGCGAATGGAATGCACGACGCCGCGCCGCTTCAGCTCAAGCAGAATCTGCTCCAGGAATTTGCGCGGCGCATTGCTCGCCTCCGCGATGTCGGCAATCTGCTGCGCCTCGCCCTTGGGCATCGCCGCCAGGTGCAGCATGGCGCGAAGGGCATATCTGGCTTTTTGTGAGAGCATGGCCGAAAGACTATACCAAACCGATAGAGATGACAGACACTATCATGTGAATAGCGTTTGCGCGGCATGATGCACCCGCGTGGTTAAACTGCGGATAATCGCATCCGTTGTCATCCCGGACGCGACTTTTCCCGAAGCGAAGCTTCGCCGGAAAAGTCAGCGATCCGGGACCCAGGGGACTGGGCTCCGAGCCTACGACCCCTGGATCCCGGATAGCAGGTCTCGCAAGACCGTTGCTTCGCAACGGGCTCGCCTAACTTCCGGGATGACAGTGCATTTTCTGAAACGATTTGAAATCGCGACCGCCCCTCACAGCACCTCGCGCTGCAAGTCCGGAAACACCTTCCCCACCTTGCCGAGCAGATAATCGCCATACGTGCCCTCGAACGCGTGCAAATTGGCCCGGTCCCAGCGCTCGCCGCTGTCGTCGCGCGCACCGCCCGCACGCGCCGGCAAAGGCTCGATCACGGCGCGGCAAAGGCTCGATCACGGCGTCGAAGGACGGATCGAAGAACAGCGGAAACGACAGCCGCTCGCGCCCGCTAATATTGCGCACCCGGTGCGGCGTCGAGCGATAGAACCCGCCCGTCAACCGGTCCAGCATGTCCCCGATATTGCACACGAGCGTGCCCGCAATCGGCGGCGCCTCGATCCACCCGGCCCGCGACTTCACCTGTAAACCGCCGCAATCGTCCTGCGCCAGCAAGGTCAGCAACCCGTAATCGGTGTGCTCGCCCACCCCCCATTCGCCGTCGCCCCCTTCGTTCTCAGGCGCGCGCGCCGGCGGATAATGAAACACCCGGAACAACACGGTGGGGTCGGCGGTATAGGTTCGCGCAAAATAATCGCCGTCGAGCCCAAGGCTCAGCGCCACGCCGCGCATAACGCCGTGCGCCGCCCGCGTCGTCTGCGCCATGAAGTCGAGCACGGCGGGCTTGAAGTCCGGCACTGCGTCGGGCCACAGATTGGCGCCATGCATCGGTACCAAGGCTTTCACCCGCGCATCGTCCGCGCCAAGCTCGGTGCCGAAGTAAACGCCCTCCTTCAAATCGGGCCGCCCCGACGTCAGCTCGCCGCCGACCGGAAAGAATCCGCGCCACGCCCGTCCCGCCCGCGCCATGGCGATTTTGTTTTTCTCGGGCAGCGGCAATTCGAAAAACGCCCGGCTCGCCGCATCGAGCCGCACCATCACCGATGGCTCGATCCCATGCCCCGCGACATAGAAGAACCCCGTATCGCGGCACGCCGCCTCGATCTCAGCCGCGACACGCGCCTGCGCAGCGCCGCCCGCAAACAACGGCGCAATATCGATAACGGGAAGCGATGCTGCTGTCATAAGGATCGGTACGTATCGAAAGGGGCCAAAAGCAACACCAACACCTTAACGCGGGCGAGCCCGGCGCGCGAGCCTTCGGCGCGCCCTAGAATCCCCATCAGTCGATTGATTCGTTTCGGGGGAAACACTCATGGCCTCATTTCCAAAGTCTTTGGCGCTCGCGGCCTTTGCCGCCGTCATGCTCACCGCTTGCGCCACCTTCGACGACCGGCCGGCCGGTGCCGCCAGTACGCGCGCCGCGGCGAATATCGTCTGGGCCCCGAACACGGCGTGGGATCGCTTGGGCGATTTGCCGTGGCCGCAAGGCGGACAATTCAAATATCAAAGCTACGACGAGGCCCGCCGCATCTTCTGGAAAAAACTCTACCCCAACGGCGGCACCGAACTGTACTGCGGCATCGCCTTCGACGGCGCCCGCAACGACAGCGTCAACCAAGCGCTGTCGGTCGAACACGCCTATCCCGCCGACAGCATCGCCGAAACCGAGCCCGGCTGCACCAACCGCAGCTGCTCCGTCCCTCGCGTCGCGCGCGCCATGGCCGACCTGCAAAACCTGTGGCCCGCCTTCCAGCGCGTCAATTCCAGCCGCAGCAAACTGCGCTTCGGCGAAATCCCCGGCGAAGCCTCGCGCCGCTTCACCGAATTCTGCCCCGACTTCGAACGCCCGACCGGCGCCAAAGCCGTGGTCGAGCCGCGCGACGACGTAAAGGGCGACCTCGCCCGCACCATCGTCTACATGCATTTTGTCTACGGCCTGCCGCTCGAAAACGCCGTCAGCGACAAGAACCTGCTGCTGACCTGGATGCAGGCCGACCCGCCGGATGCCGAAGAAATGCGCCGCAACGCTTTGATCGATCAGCTCCAAGGCACGCCCAACCCGCTGCTGCTCGACGCGTTCATGGGCATGTAAAAGCAAGCGTACCCCAAAAGCGACAGCGCACCCTAAAATCGCGCGCGGACTTTACATTTGCCCGACGCGCGGGACCGCGCTTCGGGCGCTTTAACTGATTCGCAAGCATGTGGTGCGATGACGTTAACCCCGCATTCACGCTCACAGGGCAACGGGCGGACTGCGCATTGAGGAGATAACGCATGCGAACAAAACTAGCCTTACTTGCTACGACGGCACTCGCAGTAATGGCCGTCGCCGCCCCCGCGCAAGCGGCGGGAAGCGGTTGGTACCTAAGCCTCTCGGGTGGCGCCAATTGGCTAAACGACAATGACTTCGTTGCGTCGAACGGCGTCGACACCGTGACGTTCAACAGCGAAAGCGACACCGGCTTCTTCATCGGAGGTGCGGTCGGCTACAGCCTGGGTCAGCTCGTGACGCCGGGACTGCGCGTCGAAGTCGAAGTAGCCTATCGTCAAAACCAAGTCGACGGCGATTGGGCATCCACGACCGGCGGCGAAAACGACAGCGGCCTGCTCGACTACGACCATTCCACCACGTCGGTCATGGCGAACGCCTGGTATGACTTCGATGTCGGCGGTCTCAAACCCTATGTCGGTGGCGGCATCGGCTGGGCCGATGTAAATGTCGACGGCAACTATGTCGGCGCTTTGGATCCGATCCTCGACTACAGCGACGACGGCTTTGCCTGGCAAGTCGGGGGCGGCATCAACTTCCAAGTCGCGCCAAACATGCAACTTGGACTTGGCTACCGCTATTTCTCGGGGCCGGATGTCACAATCTTGGCGCCAAACCTTCCGACCAACACTCTGACGCAAGACCTAGAATACGACAACCACACAGTCCTTGCGACGATCTCGTTCGGCATGTAAGCCGCTACAAGCGTCGCAACTCTGGAAGGCCGCCTC
>JAIOQG010000053.1 GCA_021413465.1 Alphaproteobacteria bacterium
GCGGAAGCGTCAGCCTCGGCCAGCGTTTCGGCAAGGTTTGCAAAGGTGAGCGGGTCGGATTCGAGACCGCCGTATTCCTTGGGCACGAGAAGGCGGAAGAAACCCGCGTCGGTGAATTTCTTTGCGAGGTCCGCCGGCAAACGGCGTGCGGTTTCGATTTCGCCGGCGCGCGCTTTGAGCTCGTCTTGGAAACCGCGTGCGGTAGCGATGAGGTCGGTCATGTGCACCCTCTGCCCTCAAACTTGTCATCCCGGCCAAGCGAAGCGCGAGCCGGGACCCAGGGGATTGCGCGATGACTGGCAGGACCCAGTCTCCTGGGTCCCGGATAGTAACGCTCGCGCTCCAATTGCTGCGCAATCGGGCTCGCGTAACTTCTGGGATGACAGTGCGTTTTTCTTATCATTCGGCCAACTTCAATCGGTTTGCGATGTTGTTCTTTTGCATGTTGGACGATCCGCCGACGATGGGCAACGAGATGGCGTCGCGGACGTAGCGTTCCATGTCCATCAGGTCGGAGAGGCCGTAGGCGCCCATGACGCGCTGGCAGGCGAGCGTTACTTCAGAAGCGCCTTCGCAGCAGAAGAGTTTCGTCATCGAGGTTTCGAGCGCGCTAGGTTTGCGGTCTTGCACGAGGTTTGCGGCGTGATAGAGCATGAGGCGCATGGCAAGCACCTTGGTCTTGACGTCGGCGATGGTGTGACGGATCGCCTGATGCGCGCCGATGGGTTTGCCGAACTGAACGCGGGTTTCGGCGTAGTCGATCGCGTCAGCCACTGCGGCCTCGGCAAGTCCTAGGGCGACCGCCGAGAGTTCGAGTTTTTCGACTTCGAGGGCGCGGCCGGCGAGTTGCTTCCAGCCTTGGTTCCACATTTGCGGGCCGCCGAGAATGGCGTCATCGCCGAGTTCGACGTCCTCGAAAATCGCGTCGTTCGTTTCGACGCCGCGAATGCCGAGGTGATCGAGAGGCTGGATCGTGACGCCTTGCGAATTCGGCGGGACAAGGAAGATTGTCAGGTTCTTGTAGCGGTCTTCCTTGGGGCCCGTGCGCGCGAGGCAGAAGACGTAGTCCGCGATTTGTGCGCCGGTGCACCAGCGTTTTGTGCCGGAGAGCAAAATGCGATTGCCTTCGCGGCGGGCGGAGGTTTCGACCATGGCGAGATCGCCGCCGACGTTGGGCTCCGACAGGCCGTAGGCGAAGAGGAGTTCGCCTTTTGCGACCTTGGGCAAGAGCGCGCGCTTCTGACTTTCGGAACCAGATTCGACGAGGTTCATGCCGGCGTAGCAGGCTGCCATGATGTATGGGCAAGCGACGGCCGATGAGCGGCGCGCCAGTTCTTCAATCACGGCCATGGTGGCGGGAAGGTCGACGCCCTGCCCGCCGTATTCGGTTGGCACGGTGAGGCCCATGACGCCCATCTTGCCGAGCTCGGCGTAGACGTCGCGCGGGAAGGTATTTTCCTTGTCCCACTTGCGGGCAGATTCGCGGGACATGTGCGTGCCGACGAAGCGGCGGACGCTGTCGCGGATGAGGCGGATGTCTTCGCTTTCGGTCATCGGGCGCGCCTTAGCGTGAGATTGATGCGTCCACCCAGCGGCAAGGCATTGTGGGTAAGCGGCGAGGTGCCGGGGCGAATGCGGCGGACGCCGTGATAGCGGGCCCGACTTGGGCCGCCAAGAACAAAGACGTCGCCTGAATGGAGCGTGAGCAACGTTGTGCGGTCGCCGCGCGTCAAGCCGCCCAAAAGGAAATCGGCGTCGTTGCCGAAGGAGAACGAGACGATCGGCCAGCGGAAATCCGCTTCGTCAAAGTCGCGATGGAGGCTGAGTTTGCCGGTGGCTTCGTAAATGTTGACCAGGCAGGCGTCGGGGTCGTAGTCGCCGAGGCCTGCTTCCTTCGTGAGGGCACGTGCGCAGGCGAGCACCGCGGCCGGAATCGGCGGCCAGGTTTTTCCGGTGGTGGGATGCGTCGGTTCGTAGCGATAGCCGCGTCTGTCGGAAATCCAGCCGAGGGGGCCGCAATTCGTCAGGCTGTTGATCATGTAGGGGCCGGTCGGCATTTGCGGGCGGAAGGGTGGGGCCTCAGCCATGATGCGTTCGACGGCGTCGAGGATTTCGCGCTGTTCAACGAGTGTGAGACGGTTGCGAAACAGCGATGCGCCATCCGGCAGCGTTTCTTTCAAATCGGCGAACAGTGCGCCCATCAGTGCCCCGTGAAGTTCGGTTTGCGCTTTTCAAGGAACGACGCGACCGCCTCGCGGTGATCCTTCGTGGCGAAGGTGAGCATTTCGTAGGCCATCGAGGCGTCGAGGATCGTGTGCGCGAGTGCCTTCAACGCGAGGTTCACCGACACCTTCGTGTATTTGATCGCTTGCGGCGCGCCGCTTGCCAATTTCTTCGCGAAGGCCTGGACGCGGGCGTCGAGGTCGGCATCGGGCACGACGTGATTGATGAGGCCGATGCGTTCGGCCTCGTTCGCGGTCAGCGGATCGCCGGTCATCAGATATTCCTTGGCGCGTGCATAGCCCACAAGTTGGGGCCAGATCACGGCGCCGCCGTCGCCTGCAACGACGCCGACCTTCACGTGCGGATCGGCGAAGCGGGCCGTCTCCGACGCAAAGATCACGTCGCAGAACAGTGCGATCGTGCAGCCGAGGCCGATGGCGGGGCCGCGCACTTTGGCGATGATGGGTTTTTCGAGGTCGAGCAGGCCGAACGATGGCGGGGCCGCGCACTTTGGCGATGATGGGTTTTTCGAGGTCGAGCAGGCCGAAGACGATTTTGCGGCCTTCTATGATGGACGGGCCCTTCTCCTTGCCTTCGCCCGCGCGCTTCATCCAGTCGATGTCGCCGCCGGCCGAGAACGCTGCGCCCTCGCCCGTGAGGACGACGACGTCGACACTGTCATCTTCCTGGACGTCGTAGAAAATGTCAGCAAGTTCGCGGTGCATGCGCCCGTCGACTGCGTTCATCTTCGCCGGGTTCGAAAGCGTGAGCGTGAGGATCCGCCCTGCCCGTTCGATCTTGATGCGCTCGTATTTGGCGTCGTTCATGAAGGAGATTCCATCCGAAAGCCCGACATGCGTAACACTGCCGGAATTGGGTGGAAAACGATTTCGTGTTCTGCCAAAGCGCATTTAAGCCAAGTTGTACGGAAGGGAAGTCATTGGTCTGACGGGCGGGCGCCGTTCACAGATCACGTCGTAGGCAGACTTTTGGTGCCCGCATTTCAGTTGGTGGTACTGGCGGTAGGTTGCGAGGCGAAGCGCTTTCAGGCGCGAGGGCCAGCCCGTGACCGATGTGTTTTCCCGGCGCGGCGAATACGGACCGGGCGCTAGGGTTCAATTGAGGCCTGTATCGCCGCTTTCCGACGGATTTCCTGAGTTTGAAGCCGGACAATCCGGACAGGAGTCGGCTGTCCGGATTCACTGTCCGGATTGAATCGGCAAAGGGATTGAAGCGGGACAAGTGGGACAGGGGTCGGGTGTCCCGCATCGTGTCCCACATCGCATCCGGCAAGTCGCGCAGATGGGTTGGTTCCGCAGGGGCGCCGGAGGCAGGAATCGGCCGCTCTTTCGCGGATTGCCGCCATTCGATGCTGCACATCCTGCACAAGGGTCCGCTGTGCAAGATGGCGGACACGGTTATCCCTCACCGTTGCTGCCAGCCGTCGCCGGAGGCTTATCCTCCGTGTCGAAAAAACGCTGCGCCCGTTGCGCCGGATTGCCGCCGCGCGCGGCGAGAGGGAACCGCTGCAAACTTTCATTTGGAACGTGATCCATTGCGTTTGGCTCATGCTTATCCTCCGCGCAGAGCGAATGCGATGTGTACGGACGGTTTGTTTTGGCCGTAGCAGCACACGGCGTGCGGGGGCGGATCGCAGTGTCTGATGGACTGAGCCCTGGATTGGTCCACCGGCCGCCAAAAGGCTGCACCGCCCCTTCCATCTCAGCTGATTACCGACCTGTGCGCGAACCGCAGAGCAGGCCATCTGCGGCGGCTCAACGCATTCTCCAGTCACTAAACGCGCAGTACCCCAGACTGAAGCAAGTCAGCGCCGAATGTAGCCGAAAGCGCCGAAAAATGCAAGAACAAATCGTGATCGGGGGTTCAGCCGGTCAAACGCAGGCGCTAGAGCAATTTGCGTTTGTGATGATTCACGCGGAGCCGCGGAGGTCGCGGAGTAAAAAGAAGGTCGTTGAAACACCAAGAACACCAAGAGGCTCAGGCTAAGCGCCGGCCAAAGATGCGAGATTTTAAAGCCAATTGGGGCGCTTCGCGCCCCGGGGGATTTGGAATTCCAACTCAACTTCAAAGGTCAGGCTGAGCATCTTGGTGTTTCAACGATCTTCTTTTTCCTCCGCGCACTCTGCGGCTCCGCGTGCGTTGGATCTTGGACCGCTTGCGGCTCAAGCAAGCGTCAAAATGCTCTAATCGGCCCAGAGAATCTTGCCAGAGAGTCTGGCCAGAGAAATCTCTCTCTTGGAAATCTCTCTGGACGACGCCCCGCCTCGAAGCAACGCTCTTATCGACACTTTAGCGATGGACGGCGTCGCTCCCGGCGGCGGGCGTCTGGTGGCGCAGGGAAAGCCCGCTCACCACTGCGTGCGACATCGGCCAACGGGATGACTATTTGCGGCAGCTCCGTTCGGGTCACGGCTATCGAGGGTTGGAATTAGACCACGCTTCGCGGTTGCGAGTCTCTGGCACTCGCAATTTTGGCGGCGTTATTCGACCGACGCGGGTTCGGTCAGGATCGGGCGCGGCGAGGCGATGGGGGATGCGGGTTGCGTGGCGCGGCTGTGGGCCAGGATGCGATCGATCAGCAGGTCTTTTTTCGAGAAGCAGCCGAGGCCCGCGAGCGGGTCGTTTTCGACGCCGTCGATCAATGCGCGTATGGACTCTTTCGTCATCGTCGGCTGTACGGCCATGGTGCTCCCCCCGGCGTTTCTCGGGCTGAGGGGATAGTCTTGCCATCGCTGCGGCTTGTCCACGAACTCCAAGCGGCTTGGTAAACGTTAGCGGCGCGGCGCAGCT
>JAIOQG010000046.1 GCA_021413465.1 Alphaproteobacteria bacterium
TCTTCAAACGGTCCACGAGCAAGTTCCTCTTGATTTGGGACGGCGACTATCGCGCGGCGGCCTTAGCCGAGACAAGTCCAACCGCAAACACCGGCGCCGCCCCCTCCCGTGCAGCAGCTACGCTGCGCACGTACTCCCCCAAAGTTTCACTTTGGGGGAGACAGCGTTTTTTTGTTTGTCTCCCCCAAACGCAGTTTGGGGGAGTACGTGCGCAACGCAGTTGCTGCACGGGAGGGGGGCGGCACAAGCGCCACAATGCATTCCATGAAGCACGCGAGCATCTGCGCCGCCCGCGCCATTCTCGTCTCACGCCTGGAAGCGTTGCTCGCCGAACTAAAGTGAGAGCCGCGACAACTTCAGCATTCTCCAAGCGGCACAAACCGCCCCGCGACGCCCAAGACGTTGCAATTCTTGTCTTGGCCGTCTCCCTTGGGCACATTGAGGCGATAGACCGAAAACGCAAGGAAGTTCTGCCGTTCGATCGGCAGGCTGGAAATGATCAGCCCCGCAAGCGCTCCGCCGAATTGGCTGCTGCCGTCGTTCGGATCGCCGCCCTGTTTGCGCGCCTCGTCCTCGATCTTCTTTACAACCCACGTCTGCGCCCAGGAGTTGAACTCCGCGCGCGACGGGTTTGTTGCAACCAATAAGGCGCCCACGATCACCAGGGCCAGCAAAACGCGATTCATCGATCCCCCCCTCGCTTGAGGCGGCCAAGCCTAGGAATCAATAAGTCCAAAGTGTGACGCCCGTCCGGATTGATCGCGCACGCTGCCCGCCGCGCGCCCGACGTGGTATTTCTGGCGGGGCGGATTCGAAATAGCCCCCAGTTAGTAATCCTAGGATCGACATGTCGCATTCCATGACCGCCTTCGTCGCCAAGCGCCCGGCGCTCATAGCCCTCGCGCAAGGCATGGGCGGCGCACCGTTCTACAGGCTCAAACACGCGGAGTTCTTTGTCCTGCCGGTCAGCGACGACGTCTTCGATCGCGTCGTCGAGATCAAGGGCCCGGGCAATCTCGTCGCGGTCGAATTCTGGGGCTTGACGAACAACCTCGCTCAACTCGCGTGCGCAGCGTCGGCGCACGGCCTCATCGCGTATATCGAAACGGATTACTTCGGCGGCATGGGCACGCAAGGCACGGCGGTGTGGAAGGATGAGGTCCTGCTCCAAGAACCGGCCACCGCCCGCAAGGGCGCCATCAACCTGGCCTTGCGCGCGATCGGCCTTGGCGCGGACTTCGGCCTCGACGAGTTCGACACGCTGGGCCTGGGCGATGTGCGCCACATGAGCGACTTCGAAGCCATGACGCCCCAGCCGTGACCGCCGTCTGGCTCTACCTCGCTCTCGTCAACATCGCGGCCTTTGCCGCCTTCGCGTTCGACAAGCACGCCGCTCAAAGCCGCGCGCGGCGAATACCGGAAAACACATTGCTGGGCCTCGCCCTCATCGGCGGCAGCGCGGGCGCCTTCGCCGCCCAGCGCGTGATGCGCCACAAGACCGCCAAGCAGCCGTTCCGCGCCCTGCTGATCGCCATCGGCGTTTTTCACGTCGCACTCACGGCGCTGATCCTCCTGCCCGGCTTGCGCGCCTGGCTGATCGCAGCCGTCGCGTGAATTTCAATCTCGGCGCCAAACGCACGGTGTTGTTGCTCCTTCAAAAATAAGTTTCCATCGTCAGTCGCCGCCAATTCGCACTCCGCCAATTGACGACTGACTCTTGGCTCTTGGCTCATGACTTATGACTTATGGCCTTAACCCCCGCCTCGAGGTACCGGTTAACCCCTGCCTTAAGGCACCGGTTAACCCCCGCCAAAATGCTCGTTCAAAATCAAACCATTACGACCTCCGCCAACGCGCCGCTTTTCGTCGCGACACTGGTGAAACGTTCCGCGCCGAAAATTCCGCGACCCGAGGCGGCCCCTTCAGGCTACGAGAACGCGTGCTAGAGCAACTGCGCCGCAAACGGGTCTGGCACCTGCTCTCTTCGACATCGCCAGTCATGATCTGGAAACATCGCTAGAACAGGCTCACCCCACGATAAGGACGGCAAGCCGTAGCCAACGCGCCGTCGCAGCGGACGGGCACCCCTGGAACATAACAAGAACATAGCACGGGTCGCAGCCCCAGCCAAGCCCCTACCGCAACACCGTTACGGCGCGTCTCCACCGCCGCCCCAGCCCAGCGTCACCGCTAGAAAGCGGTCTCACACAAAGAAACAAAGCAACAAAGCTAGTGGTTTCTTGGCGCCGCAGGCGCCATTCATGGTTCGGTTGGCGCTGCGCGCCTTAGCGACATCTCTTTGTGTGAATCATTCTTTCCAAACGCGGACCTCTCCCAGATTAGCCCGAACGTTGAGTACGCGATGAACACCTTCCCTAAACGTAGCGGCGCCGAAGTTCATCAGCAGGCCCAAGGGTAGCTCCAACAGTCGCAGATAAGTCAGAACCTGCTTGCTGTGAACGGGCGCCAACTTCTCGATGGATTTCAGCTCGATCAGCAGCTTACGCTCGACCAAAATGTCCGCACGGAATCCGTTGTCGTACGATTTGCCGCTATAGACGAACGAGATCGGCGCCTGCCGCTCCACCTGCATGCCGCGTGATTCAAGCAAATGCGCCAAGACATCTTCATAAACGGACTCAAGCAGGCCCGGTCCAAGATCGTTGTGGATCTTGAATCCGCAATCCACCGCCTCTCGCGCCAGAACCTCGATGTCCATATCGCTGCCTCAAGAAGTTTTCTCACATAAAGAAACAAAGCAACAAAGAAGGCCCCACCAAGGCGCGCAGCGCCAACTGCGCCACGAACGGCACCTGCGGCACCAAGCAACCACTAGCTTTGATGCTTTGTTTCTTTGTGTGAGACCCCTTCACCTACAACACCAACCGCACCCGCCGCGCGCCCGGGGCGATCGTCACGCTGACGCCGGCATCGAAGCGCACGGCATCGGCCTCGATGCCGTCGGCGAAGATCGTGCCGGCTTCCATGCGCGATTCGATGAACAGCGGCTGCTCGCGCGTCACGCGGCCTTCGATCAAGGTGGTGCCGAAGCCGCGCCCGGGCCACGCCTCGCGCACCACGAAGTGCAACTCGTCCGCCGCCGGATCGAACACCGCCGCATCCCCGCGCAGAGACTTCAACCAGCCCGTCGAACCCGCACCGGTCGCGACGATCAACCCGCTCGACGATTGCACCTCTTCCTCTTTGCCGAGCCGCAGGCGATAGCGCGCCGATTGATGGTTGGGCACGCCGACGAAAATCTCGTTCAAGCCGCGCAAAACTTGACGATCCGACGTTTCGGCCTCAGCCAGCGTCGCTTCGCGCAGCGGCCGGCGATCGTTCAAAACCTCGGTGAGGGACGCAATAAACGTGTCGACGTTGAACGCCAGCAAACTGCCGTCGATCGTGCCGGGATCTGGGTTCACGCCGGCGAGCACTTGACCGTCGAGATACTTGCCCACATTGGCGACCAGCCCGTCCTGCCCCACCGCCACCACCAGATCGTGCGGCTCGAACAGAAACTGAGCCACCATCGAGCGGTCGATTTCGGCGAGCTTCACGTCGGCGGGCAGCGCCTTGCGAATACGCGCCGTCGCGCGCGATTGCGCCGTGTCCTCGACTTCCGCTTTCGCAAAATCCGCCTTGCCCTTGAGCGACTGCGCCATCACAAACCGCGTCTGACCCTCGCTGCCATAGCGCGAGACGAACGTCTGCTTGGCCGACGGCCGCGTGAGAAGAACGACGCGCTGGCGCAACGCCCGCTACTCCTTCGCGGCGGTCAGCTGATTGGCAAGCCGCTCCAACGCGTCCCCGCCCAGCGACAGCGACGTCAACCCGGTATCGCGGTTCGCCCAATCCTTGAACGCCATCGCGGAGATGTGCTGCGCGCTGATCTCCGTCCACGGCTTCAACCGAATGCGCAGCGCTTCGGCATCGGCACCCGCTTCCGCTTTCAGCGTCTCGGCCTTTGCCTCCGCCACCTTGCGCCGCTCGTCCTCCAGCGCCTGCTCGTTGGCGAGCGCGGTTTCGGCCAACTCGCGCTTGTTCTTCTCGTCGCGCAGTTTCAGATCGTGCTCGTCCGTTGTCGCCGCGCGGCGGCGCTCGAACATGGCGGCATCCGCCTGGCGCAAAAGCTCCTCGCGCAACTTCGCTTCCAGCGCTTTTCGGATCTCCGGCGTCGGCTTCAGCGACAGCACCAGCACCCGGTCGACACCGATGCCGTCGGCCGCCAGCCGCTTGTCGTCGGCGATCCCGCGCATGATCACCTGCGAAAGATCGTCGGACTTGTTGAGCGCCGCATCGAGCGTCGAACGCACCAGCGCATCGCGGCACGCCGTCTGCGCGATCGCGCGCAAGCGCTCGACGATCTGCTTCATCGGCTCGGCCGTATGCGCGCCGGTTGCAAGGTTGATCGAAAAATCCTGCCGCGTCCCCGCCACCGCCGCATCCTTGATGCGATAGGAAATCAAACCCTGAATGGTGATCGTCTGATAATCGACGGTCATCGCCTCGACCGCGAAAATCTCGTCGCGCGCATCGGTGGGCACGGCGGCCGCGGTCGCAAACGGCGCATAAACGAACCCGGCGAGCCCCACACCCTGCCGCCGGATACGCCCGCCGCGATAGAGCATGACGTAATCGGTAGGCCGGGACTTGAGATAGCGGAAGCCGAACATGCGACGTCACCCTGTCAATGCGCGAAAAAAGGGGAGGCAACCTGCGGAACGGCGCCAACGGAAGCAAGGGCGGCCGGCGCAATAATCGCCCACGCGCCGAAGTTGTCGAAAAAATGCAACCGAACGTTGTGCGCGCTTCGAAAGTCGGACGGCTATGAAAGCACCCCGCGACCGAAAAAGGGCGGACCACACCTGACGCACACTACATATTGTATATCAGCGTATATGAAAATCTATATTTGGCGTGCCAAGAAAGAGACAGACGTGCAATCTAAACGACAATGCACACGACACCGGCATCACTTGTAGTTGCAGTGATTATTGCAAGTATATTAATAATCGCAGGGGTAAGGCCACTCTTGGGGAAGGGTGGCCTTGAAATCACGGTTCGGGGGGACCTTCGATGCACACCACTGTTTTGGGCCGGAATCTGCGCACGTCGTTGCTGTCGGGCGTCTCTGCGCTGAGCCTTGGCCTGACCGGCCTCGCATTCTCGGCCCATGAAGCTACGGCCGTCGTCGCCCGTGACGACCAAGCCGCAACGGTCCCGGTAACCTATCAATGCGTCCTAGGGCCGGGCGGCGGCGCCACAACCACTAACGTCACGGCCGGCGCCTTGGCCGATGGCTGCGCGAGCCTCACCTATGTCGGCTACACGGTGACCGACCTGACCCCGGCACCATTCAACTTGCCCGGCTTCATCGGCCAGTGCACCGGCACCCTGATCAACCCGCGCATGGTTCTGACCGCCGCGCATTGCTACAACGAAGCCCCGCAAAGCGCCTATGGCACCGGCGGCACGATCCGCCACGCCATGAGCTTCAGCCCGCTGCCGCTCGCCAACAACGCACTTTCGAATTGGCTGTTCGGCACCGCGATGTTGAACGGGCAGACGAATAACGGCTTCACCGATATCGCCAGCGTCCGTTACGCGCCCGGCAACATCGACTTCTTGCAGGGTGACATCGCCATCGTCACGCTCGCCAATCCTGTAACCTCGGTCGGCACGTCGCCCATTCTGATGTCGGCCCTCGACCAACAACGCGACGCCATCGTCAACGGCTACGGCTTGACCGGCAACGGAACGGGCGGCGCCACCATCAGCTCCCGCGTTCGCCGCGCGGGCCAGAACAATGTCGGCGCCAATCTGTCGATCGACGATCTATGCTTCCAAGTTTTCGGGCTCGATCCGCTGACGTGCAACGGCATCTCGTTGCCGCAGAATCTCTATTGGAGCGACTTCGACAGCTTGACCACCTCGCCCGGCGTGCGCGCCAATCCGTTCGACTTCGATCTTCTGCCGGGCGCAAGCCTACCGCGTGAAGCGATGACAGGCGGCGGCGACTCGGGCAGCTCGCTCTTCGTCACCATCGCCGGACGCCAAGTGTCGCTCGGACCGCTTTCGGGCAGCTTCCGCTTCTTCGGCGCGCAAGCGTTTGGATCTTACGGCACGGCCTCGTTCTATCAACCCGCGTATCTCTATGCGAATTGGATCGCCTCGGTTAACCCGACGCGCTACTACGTGGCGAAAGCGGGCAACCAAACTTGGAACAGCGGCACGGGCTGGGACGAATTCCTCGATCCGAACTTCCTTGTCCTCTCCGGCGGCAATCTCGTAAACGGCATTCCCGCGGCCGATGTCGGCGTGGGTGCCACCACGGACGTCGGTCTGTTCAATGACGGCTCTTTGTTACCGGCCGACGGCGGCGCACCCGCAGGGCTTTTGACCGCATCGGCAAACATCGCTTCGGTTGCGGATCTCGGCGTGCAGTCCTTACCCGCCCGCACCAATCAGCTGACCGACAGCCTAGACCTGTCGCCCGCCCCTTCGGTTGAAGGCGTACCGCCCGCGGCGCCC
>JAIOQG010000156.1 GCA_021413465.1 Alphaproteobacteria bacterium
ACGGAACAAGTCGAAGTGTTGCGCTGGCTTTCGTGGAACGATGGGCACTGGGCGCCGGCGGTTGGGCCGTTCTATTTCGAGCACATCGTGAAGGCAACGTTTGGCATCGGGGCGCCCGACCGGGAAATTCTCGCGGCGCGCATTCCGGATTTCGTCAGGTTTGCCAAGGTGCTCGACGACCATCTAGAAGGACGAAGTTTCGTTGCGTGCAACAGGCTGACGATCGCCGATTTTCAGCTCGCGTCGATGGCGACGGATTGGCGCGCGGCGGAAATGCCGATGACGGATTTCCCGAACATCGTGCGCTGGATCGATGGGTTGATGCGTCTTCCGGCTTGGTCCGATCCCTGGCCGGACCTTACGAAGACGGCGGCGTGATGGCCAATCGAATTTGCTTCGTCTAATGACTTCAAGCCGCCTATCGCGGCAAACCAAGGAGGAAGTTCCGATGCCTTATGTCGATGGATTTGTAATCCCGGTGCCGAGAGCGAAGCGCGAGGCCTATCGCAAGGTGGCCGAGCAAGCCGCGCCGATTTTCAAAGAGCATGGCGCGTTGAAAGTGGTCGAGTGTTGGGGCGACGACATTCCGCCGGGCAAGGTGACGTCGTTTCCGTTGGCGGTGAAATGCACCGACGAGGAGACCGTGGTGTTTTCGTGGATTGTGTGGCCTTCGAAAGCGGCGCGCGATGCCGGTAATGCCAAGGCGATGGCCGATCCGCGCATGCAAATTGGACCCGACGGCATGCCGTTCGACGGTAAGCGTCTGATTATGGGTGGCTTTGAGGTGATGCTTGAGAGTTGAAAGGTCGGGTGCGCCGGCGCTTTGCACTCAAAGCGAATAGGTGAATCGACCGGCGCCTTCGAAAGCGTCTCGTTTCAGCGTTGTTTTGGCGTCGGCGCGGACCCGCCTTGCTTCGGCTTTTTCACCGCTGCCGGCTCCTTCGGCGCGGTTCCCGCCTTCAACACCATCGCCACCAGCAGGCGGTCGAATCGGGTCATGGCGTCTTGGGGATGTAGGGGGGCGGGTGGTTTTTTTGGCATTTTCGGCCTTCCGGCTTTTGTCCACACTCTTGCGGCGGGGGGCACCCGATTTAGCGTACGCATAGTACGTTGTTCAAGGGGATATTAATTTACATGTGTTCGGAGAACGTTTCTCGAACCTGAGGCTAAATCTCCTTTTGTTTCATATAGATAACTCACGGTTGCGAGATGAGAACAAACTGCGTACTGTTAACCCACGTTGCAGCCGCACCGGCCAAATGAAATAAGAGGGAGCCAAGACAATGAGTGCAGCAATCCGGGTTGTAGAACAGCAGGGCGATATGGACCGTAAGAAGGCGCTTGAAGCAGCTTTGAGCCAGATCGACCGTGCGTTCGGCAAGGGCTCGGTCATGAAGCTCGGCGCCAACCAAAAGGTGGCGGAGATCGAGGCGGTGTCAACCGGTTCGCTGGGTCTCGATATTGCCCTTGGCATCGGCGGTCTGCCGCGCGGCCGCGTGATCGAGGTTTATGGGCCTGAATCCTCGGGCAAGACCACCTTGGCGTTGCATGTGGTGGCCGAAGTGCAGAAGGCCGGCGGCGTGGCGGCTTTCGTCGACGCAGAACATGCGCTCGACATCGGCTACGCGAAGAAATTGGGCGTCGATATTGGCGAGCTTTTGGTGTCGCAGCCGGATACAGGCGAGCAGGCGCTTGAGATCACCGACACGCTGGTGCGTTCCGGCGCGGTCGACATCATCGTGATCGACTCGGTCGCGGCGCTGACGCCGAAAGCGGAAATCGAAGGCGAGATGGGCGATTCGCTGCCGGGCCTGCAGGCGCGGTTGATGAGCCAGGCGTTGCGCAAGCTTACCGGTTCGATCTCGCGCTCGAACACGATCGTGCTCTTCATCAATCAGATCCGCATGAAGATCGGCGTCATGTTCGGCAGTCCGGAAACGACGACGGGCGGCAACGCTTTGAAATTCTACGCTTCGGTTCGTTTGGACATTCGCCGCATCGGCGCGATCAAGGAACGCGACGACGTGGTCGGCAGCCAGACGCGCGTGAAGGTGGTCAAGAACAAGGTGGCGCCGCCGTTTCGTCAGGTCGAATTCGACATCATGTACGGCTCGGGCATTTCGAAGGTCGGCGAGTTGGTCGATTTGGGTTCGAAGGCCGGCATCATCGAGAAGTCGGGTTCGTGGTTCTCGTTCGAGAATCAACGCATCGGTCAGGGCCGCGAGAACGCCAAGGCGTTTCTGACGGAGAACACCGATATGGCCGCCAAGATCGAGGCTGCGGTGCGTGCCAATGCGGGCCTGTTGGGTGCCGCCTTGGCAACGACGCCGGAAAAAGACGACGACGGCGACGACGAGTAGAACCCTCACTCATTAAGGTTTCTCTCCACCCCCTCGCGACAGCCCCCTCGCGTTTGGAGAGAACGGCCCGAGCCTTCCCCCAAGGCTCGGGCCACCCATTTTTGCGGGCGCGATTGCATCCCAGACATGGCGCTGTCATCCCGGAAGCTAGGAGAGCCCGTTGCGTAGCAACGGACTTGCGAGCCTGCTGTCCGGGACCCAGGAGTGACGCGCTCTGAACCCCGTCTCCTGGGTCCCGGATCGCTGACTTTTCCAGCGAAGCTTCGCTTCGGGAAAAGTCGCGTCCGGGATGACTGAGTTTTTTGTGCGGCGGTACTTCGCTGGACAGACACGGACCTGGCCGATTACATCCGTTGTAACCGCCACATCCGCTCGATCGAGTTCCACAAATGACGACCGCGCTTAACGATATCCGGACCACGTTTCTCGACTATTTCGCCAGACACGGCCACGAAGTCGTG
>JAIOQG010000157.1 GCA_021413465.1 Alphaproteobacteria bacterium
TAGGGCAGGCGCTATCCGCGTCGCAGAACCTAACGCTAGGCAGTGTAAAGGGCGGCAATGCCGTCGAGGCGGCAATCAAGGCGTTCGAGCGTACTGGTCTGATCCGCACCCTTGCGGAACCCAACTTAACAGCGGTCTCAGGAGAGTCGGCGAAATTCTTGGCCGGTGGTGAGTTCCCGGTGCCCGTGGCGCGCGATCGCGACGGCAACGTTCAGATCGAATTCAAGCCGTTCGGCGTGGGGCTTGGTTTTACGCCGGTGGTGCTGTCCGAAGGGCGCATCAGCTTGCGCATATCGACGGAGGTGTCCGAGATCACGGGCGAAAATTCGTTCGTCTCTCAAGGCGGCCTGTCGGTTGATAGTGACGGAAATCTCATACAAGTACCGGGCATCACCATTCCGGGGTTGCGCGTGCGGCGCGCCGAGACGACGGTCGAGCTGCCGTCCGGCGGCAGCATGGTCATGGCGGGGCTCCTGCAACAATCGATGAAGCAGAACATCGACGGTGTACCTGGGCTGAAAAACCTGCCGATTTTGGGCTCTCTGTTTCAAAGCCGGGACTTTCAGTCCGGTGAAACCGAGCTCGTGGTCATTGTGACGCCGTATTTGGTGGAGGCGACCTCGCCGCAGAATCTTGCGCTGCCCACCGACGGTTACATCGTGCCCAGCGACGCGGAAACGGTTCTTCTTTCCCGATTGAGCACCGTCTACGGCACGAAGGGTAAGCCCCAAGCGCAGGGCTCGCTCAAGGGGCCCATCGGATTCATCGTTCGCTAACAATATCGAATGGCATAGCAAGGATTTGGCAATTACCGAACGCTTAGGATGTCCGTCATGAACCGCTTCATTCGCCTCTTGGCCCTGAGTTTCGTCGGCGCTGCAGCCGCAGGCTGCTCTATGCCGCTGACAAACGGACCTGATCAGGCCGTCAACATCGAGAAGACCT
Organism: Alphaproteobacteria bacterium; assembly: GCA_021413465.1. Taxonomy (GTDB): domain Bacteria; phylum Pseudomonadota; class Alphaproteobacteria; order Micropepsales; family Micropepsaceae; genus SZUA-430. The sequence continues at coordinate 946 of JAIOQG010000157.1, forward strand.
ATCCGATCACTGTGGAGCCGCAAGTGGCGACACTGGTGGTTCAGGTCGATGAGGGTTTGCAGAGCCTGGCACGCGGCGAAGAGCCCCGCGTTCAGGCGTTTGTCGAGCGGTGGAAAATGCGGGGACAGGGCGTGCTGAACGCCGCCGCGCCGAGTGGGACGCCAAACCAGGCCGCTGCCGGCGCCGCGATCGAGCAGCTCAAGAAAGCACTGGCAGAGAACGGAGTCCCACAAAGCTCGGTGCAGTTCACGTCGTATCGGGCAGCCGGCGACGATGCGCAGGCGCCGATTACGCTAAGCTTCGTTACGTATGCGGCGAGCGCGCAGGAGTGTGGATCGAACTGGACGGAGAGCCTGTCCTTTACGCCGCGAAACACGCCGTGGCCGGAATTCGGCTGCTCAACGCAGCACAATTTCGCGGCAATCGTGGCCGAGCCGCGCGATTTAATCGAACCGCGGACAAGCGATCCTGTTGATGCTTCGCGCCGTACGACTGTGCTTGGTCACTATCGCGAGGGCATGCCGACGCGTACGGCCGACGAGTCGACAAAAGACAGCGGTGCAGTCAGCACCGTCAACAAGTAGTGACAGTGCGCGTCCGGGATAGGCATTGAGGAGCAGTCGGTTATGAGCAAATCCAAGGGACCAGAAAGGACCGATGCCGCGTTCGGCGCCGCCGTTCAGGATCGTCCCGTTCCGCGCATTTCGATCCATGCGTTCTGCGAGTCGCCCGATACGGGTGCCGTCATTCAGCGTGCGGGCCAATGTCATCATGGTGGAAACGCGTGAGGTTGGCGCCGCCATTTTGGGCGAGCTTGAGAAGCTCGCGCATGTGTGCGACCCGGGCACGAAGGTCGTGGTCATCGGCAGCTCTAACGACATTACGCTTTATCGCGAAATGATCCGTCAGGGCGTGAACGAGTATCTCGTTGCGCCGTTGAACCCCTTGCAGGTCATCGAGGCCATCGCCTCGCTCTATCATGGTCCGGCCACAGCACCGATCGGGAAAGTTTTCGCGTTCGTCGGCGCGCGCGGCGGCACAGGTTCGTCCACCGTGGCGCACAATACCGCCTGGTCGATTGCAGAAGACCTTTTGATTTCAACGACGATTGCAGATCTCGACGTGCCGTTCGGAACGGCCGGTCTCGATTTCAATCAAGACATGGGGCAGGGCATTGTCGAAGCCTTGTCGAGCCCCGAGCGTCTCGACGACATGCTGCTCGATCGCCTGCTGATCAAGCATACGAGCCGTTTGAACCTGTTTGTTGCACCGGCGCAGCTCGATCGCGAAGCCACATTCTCACCGGAAGCGGTGGAGACGGTTCTCGACATCGTGCGTCAGGTTTCGCCTTGCGTCATCGTCGACGTACCGCATGTCTGGGCGCCGTGGGTCAAGCAGGTGTTGATTTCGGCCGACGAAATTATTGTCACCGCCACGCCCGATCTGGCGAGCCTTCGCAACGGAAAGAACATTTACGACTTGATCAATCAGGCGCGGCCGAACGACCGCCCGTTGAAAGTTGTCTTGAACCAGGTCGGCATTCCACGCCGACCGGAAATTCCGGTCAAAGACTTCGCCGAGGCCATGGGTGCCGAACCCGCGTTGGTGTTGCCGTTCGATCCGCAGACTTTCGCTACCGCGGGCAATAACGGGCAGATGGTGGGCGAACTCAACCCGCAATCGCGCGCCGCGCAGGGTTTTCGCGAACTGGCTCAGAAACTGACCGGGCGCGAGCCTCGCAGCGAGGCAAAGCCGACGAACAAGCTGAGCTTCGACTTTCTTCGGCGCAAAAAGGCCTGATAACTCATGTTCGGTAAGCGTCCAGGAGCCGGTGTCGAGACAATGCCGCGGCCAAAGCCGGCGGCAGCAGCAGCGTCTGCATCGCCAGCGTCAACCGCCTCCGTGAAGCCACGGGGGGCGGATGGCGGGCCACCTGCGCCGCCGCCGCTCGCGGTCGACAATCGGTCGGAGCAATACTACGAGATCAAGACGACGATTTTCAATGCGCTGATCGATACGATCGATTTGGCGCAGTTGGCGCAGCTCGATGCGGAGTCGGCGCGCGAAGAAATTCGCGACATCGTCAACGAAATCATTGCGATAAAAAACGTCGTTATGTCGATTGCCGAGCAAGAGCAGCTCCTCGGCGACATTTGCAACGACGTTTTGGGTTATGGGCCGCTTGAGCCGTTGCTCGCGCGCGACGACATTGCCGACATCATGGTGAACGGGGCCGAGCGCGTTTTCATCGAAGTCAACGGCAAGGTTCAGCTTACGAATATCCGGTTTCGCGACAATGCTCAGTTGATGAACATTTGTCAGCGTATCGTGAGCCAAATCGGCCGCCGCGTCGACGAATCCTCACCGATATGCGACGCGCGTTTGCCCGACGGTTCGCGTGTGAACGTCATCGCGCCGCCACTGGCGATCGACGGTCCGACGCTCACCATTCGTAAGTTCAAAAAGGACAAGCTGAAGATCCAGGACTTCGTGCGCTTCGGGTCGATATCGAAGGAAGGCGCGATCGTT
>JAIOQG010000065.1 GCA_021413465.1 Alphaproteobacteria bacterium
CCCGCGAGCTGCGTGGTCGTGATGCCCCATATCTGGGTGAACCTCAGCGCGGCGATTGCGGCGCCGTCCAAGGCTGAGAAATTCGTGGGGGAGAGCGCGCCCAGTTGCGATGGGCTGAGGGCCGCGATTTGCGTGCCTGCAAACTCGCCGATGTCGGTTTCGGTCAGCCCGCTCAGTTGCGCGATTGAAATTCCGATGATTTGCGTGGTGGACAGCGCTGCAATCTGGGTGCCGTCGAGAGCGGAGAAATTGGTCGCGCCCAAGGCACGCAACTGGTTCGTCACCAGTACGCCAATCTGAGTGGCGGCGAATTCTGCGATGTCGGCGACGACGAGGCCCGCCAATTGCGTGGCCGTGACGCCCTTGATTTGGGTGGTCGTCAACCCCGCTATGCCGGTGGCATCGATCGACGAAAAATTGGTGGCGGACAGAGCGCCCAATTGCGTCGAGGCGAAGGCGCCGATTTGCGCGGGCGAGAACTCTGCGAAGTCGGTCGTGGAGATGTTTCTGAGCTGCGCTGCGGTGAGACCTGAAATCTGCGTCGTGGAGAGACTGCCCATCTGAGACGCCGTCAATGCCTCGAGCCCAGTAACCGAAAGAGCGCCGATCTGGGTCGCCGTGACGGCGGCAAGTTGTGTCGTGTCGAGAAGCCCGATGCCGGTGGTCGAGAGCGCACTGATCTGCGTGGTGGCCAGTGCTGTAACTTGCGTGGATGTGAAAGCGCCGAGTGCCGTGGCGCTGAGTCCCGACATTTGTGTGGTCGTCAGGCCGCGCAACTGCGTCGTGGTGAGATCCGCGATTGCCCCGCTGTCGAGCGCCGAGAAGCTTGTGGCGGAGAGCGCGCCGAGTTGGGTCGCCGTGAGGTCGGCGATCTGCGTGGCGGCAAACTCGCCGATGTCTGCAGCGTCGAGACCGCGCAATTGGGCGACGGTGAGCGCGCGGACTTGCGTCGAGGACAAAGCGGAGATCTGCGTGGCATCGAGCGAGGCGAAATTGGTTGCAGAGAGTGCGGCCAATTGACTCGTGCTGACAACGTTGATGCGCGCAATGTCGAAATTGTCCAGGTGGGTGCTGCTCAATGACGCGAACTGCTGACTGTTGAGCGCTAGAAGTTGGGCTGTGCCAAACACCAACGAGCCGGACAGTTGCGGAATTTGTGTTGTCGTCAAGCCACGAACTTGCGTGGTTGAGAGCGCCGCCAATTGCGTCGCATCAATTACGGCAATGCCACTCGTGTTGATGGCGCCGACCTGGGTTGCGCTCAAAGTCGCTATGACGCCGGCCGTCAAACGCGGCATCAAAATCGTCGCCGAAAGGCCGGCGATTTGCGTGGATGAGAGATAGGAAATCGGCACTGCGTCCAGCTCCCCGCCCTGAACCGAAAGTCTGCGCCCGCGCAACGCTTGCGCGAAACCGCTCAAACGACCGCGATCATTCGAAGCGAAGGTAAGGCCTGCACGTTAAGAAGGGTTGCCAATGGCTTCGTTAAGAAAGCGTTTCAGAAGTGGCGACAGTTTTGTCAGCCGGCCATTTGGCTGCCCAAAGGGCGGTCAGTTCAATTTTGAGATGAGATTGGTCGGAGCGACAGGATTTGAACCTGCGACCCCCAGTCCCCCAGACTGATGCGCTACCAGGCTGCGCTACGCTCCGACACTTGACGACGTACCCGCGTGCTTTTGGGGGGGGCGGGTCCCTTTGGGGGCGGCACTATAGGCGGGGGCGGCGTGCAAACGCAATGCACCGCGCTGGCGCTTTTCCGGCGCCAACGCCTTGGGCTTACTCGGCTGCGACGGCCTTATGCTTCGGGCCGCGCTTGAGCAGATCGCGCAAACCCAGCAGGTTGTCGAGAACGCCTTCCAACCGGTCGCGCTGTTCGGCCAGAATCTTTTCGCTGGGTTCGTCGGCCGACATGTTGACCTGCTCGACCGTGGGCATAGCGGCCCGGCCGAACAAGGGTTCGGGCATGGGTGCCACATCCTCGGGCGCCAGGTCGCGCTTGGCGTTGGCGGCTTTGACGCCGCTGCGGCCGATTTCGCCGACGTGTTTGGCGCCCTGCTCGCGCAATACTTTTTGCACGCCCTTAATCGTGAAGCCTTCGTTGTAGAGCAGGCCGCGCACGCCCTTTAGAAGATCGATGTCTTCCGGGCGGTAGTAGCGCCGGCCGCCGGCGCGCTTTAGAGGCTTCACTTGGCTGAATTTCGCTTCCCAAAAGCGCAACACGTGTTGCGGCACGTCCAGCACTTCCGACACTTCGGAAATTGTGCGGAAGGCGTCGGGCGCTTTTTCTATGCGGTGTGCTTCGCTCATTTCGTTTCACCCGTGCTCTCACCGGTATCGGAACCGGCGAGGCCTTCGTTGATCATCGCTTTCAACACATGGCTCGCGCGGAACACGAGCACACGACGCGGGTTGATCGGCACTTCTTGGCCCGTCTTTGGGTTGCGACCGATTCGTCCGCCCTTGGAGCGTACGGCAAAAGTGCCGAATGACGAGAGCTTCACTGTTTCGCCGCGCACGAGGCGCACAGAAACTTCTTCGAGAACGCGGTCGACAAGGTCGGCCGATTCATTGCGAGACAAACCAACCTGGGCATAGACCGCCTCGGCCAAGTTCTGCCGGGTCAAAGTCTCGCTCATTTGGGTGCCCCCGTTTGGTCCGCGTCCAGCCAAATGGCGGGAATCGACTCAACATGGAAACGGTATGGCCAGGGCGAAATGCCGTCAATATCAGAGGGATAGAAGTTTGTTCTACCAGCGGATTAGCGCCGAACCCCAGGTGAAGCCGCCCCCCATGGCCTCCAGCAGAACCAAATGACCCGGTTTGATGCGGCCATCGTTAACGGCTGCCGCCAAAGCCAACGGAACCGAGGCGGCGGACGTATTGGCGTGGTTGGCGACCGTCGAGACCACACGCGAGGGATGCACGCCGACTTTGCGCGCGGTTGCGTCGAGCATGCGTTGGTTCGCCTGATGCGGCACAAACCAATCGATATCCGACGCCGTTAACGACGACGCTGCAAGCGCGGTTTCAATCGCTTCGGCCATGTTGTTCACGCCGTGACGGAAGACCTCGCGGCCCTCCATGCGCAGAAAGCCCGTCGATTTCGTTTTCGACGGCCCGCCGTCGACATAAAGCAGATCGTGATGACGGCCATCGGTAAAGAGATGTGTGGACAGAACGCCGCGATCCTTGGTCGTACCCTGCCCTTCAGCCGCCGTCAAAACGATTGCACCGGCGCCGTCGCCGAACAACACGGCCGTGGTGCGATCGTTCCAATCCAGAATGCGC
>JAIOQG010000126.1 GCA_021413465.1 Alphaproteobacteria bacterium
TGGTTTCGCCGTGATCGGTTCGCCGTTCCGAGTGGCCGACTATGACGTAGGTGGCGCCGGCATCTTTGAGCATCTCGGGGCTGAGGTCGCCGGTGTGGGCGCCGCTGGCCATCGGGTGGCAGGTTTGGCCACCGAGTGCGATTGGTGCGCCTTCGATTTCCGATAGGAGGCTGCGCAGAAGTGTCGCGGGCGGGCAGATGACGATTTCCGGCAGGTTGGCCATGGTCTTCAAACCGGCTCTCTGTGCGGCGACTTCGGCACGGGCCGCAAGGAGGCCGTTCATCTTCCAGTTTCCTGCGATCAGTTGCTTTTGCGTCATTTTCGCTCCGCCGTCTTGGCTGCTCTGCAGCTCTGCACGCGGCACGAAAGCCCCGGGCTGAGCGGCGGTCAAGGGCCAACGGCGCGCCCCTCCCCTGCCCCGTTGCGGCCTTGCCGCTGCGAAGGGTCGCCCCTAGTATCCCGCCCGCTTCGGTTCAGGTGTCGATCGGCACCCCATTCGGGTGCTCCCGCTCCTCGTGCAGCGGAAGCGGTTCCTGCGTTCACCCACTCACAAACACTCGGTTACCACCTCCATGCTCGAAACAATGCGCAATGCCTCCAAAGGGTGGTTCGCGGGAATTATGATTTTGTTGTTGATCGGCAGCTTCGGTGTGTGGGGCGTGCAAGACATGATCAACATGACCTCGGCGCCGAAGATCGCGACGTTGGGCGGCGAAGACATTACGCCCGAGCAATTCAGCCGCGAGTTCAACCGCTTCTTGAAGCAGATGGAGCGCGAATCGCAGACGAAATTGTCGACCACAGAAGCAAAGGCGTTGGGCCTCGATCGCGAAGCGCTCGACCGCATGCTGACGCGCAAAGCTCTTCTGAAAAAGGCAGAGGCCATCGGGCTCAGCGTTTCGAACCAGCAAATCAAGGATTCTCTGAGTTCGGCCCCGGGTTTGTCGGACGGCAAAGGCGGCATCGATCCGTCGGCGCTACAACGCATCCTGCAAACGAACGAGATGAGCGAGGCGGAGTTCCTAAGCTTGGTGCGCGCCGACATGCTGCGCGAGCAGTTGATCGGCACCATCCTCGCCGGCGTGCAGATGCCGCAAGGTCTGGAAATGGCGTTGAACAGGTTCCGGTTGGAAAGACGGATCGCGGAGTATGTCCAGATCGATCCCACGCGGGCCGGCGAGATCAAGGATCCGGACGATGCGACGCTGCGCAAGTATTATACCGAGCACGCGCAAGCGCGGTACTCCACGCCCGAACTTCGGGCTGTCACGCTCGTCACGGCGCGGGCGGCCGATGTCGCTTCGCTTGTGCAAGTGACCGACGACGAAATTAAGAAGGCCTACGAGACCAACAAGCGGTTCTACCAGACGCCGGAGAAACGCACGCTCGAACAGATCCGCTTCAAGACGGAATCCAAAGCTCGCGAGGCGAAAGCTAAGCTCGATAGCGGGAAATCCTTCGAGAGCGTCGCTTTGGCCGAAGGGTTCAAACCCGACGACGTTCGCTTGGGTGAAGTCAGCAAGACCGATACCACAATCCCCGCGATTGCATTTGAACTTGATGTTGGCGCGATCAGTGCGCCGACGAAGGGTCCGTTTGGATGGGTTATCTTGCGCGCCTTGTCGGTGACGCCGGGGACCGAAAAGGCGCTCGATGAAGTCAAGCAAGAGATCAAAGACCGCTTCATCGCCGAGCGCTCCAAGGACAAGTTGTTCGAACTCACCAACGCGTTCGAAGATTCGCGCGGCGCGGGCGACACGCTTGAGGAAGCGGCTAAGAAGCACAAGCTGACACCCGTGAAGATCGCGGCCGTCGATCAGTCCGGCAACGACGCGAACGGCGTGACCGTCGAGGGCTTGCCCGGCGGCGACTTTCTGCAGCGCCTCTTCTTGGCCGAGGGCGGTCTCGATTCCGAACTCAACGAAACGCCGGACGGGGTCTACTACGAGTTTCGCGTCGACAAGGTTTCGCCGGCGGCAAACAAACCGTTCGATCAAATTCGCGAGAAGGTTCTTGCCGATTGGCGCGCCGACGAATTGACGACGCGCCTGAAGAAGATTGCCGATGACTTGGTCAAGCGCGGCAATGGCGGCGAGAGCATGACTAAGATTGCCGACTCGCTGGGCGTGGCGGCGCTGCGGACGGAGCCGATGCCGCGGTTGGGAAAGACGGCGCTGTTTGCGACGGAGACCGTTGCGGCGGCGGCGGACGCGAAAATGGGCGGCTTTTTCAGCGGTCCGGTGGCGGAGGGAAAGAGCATTATTGTCGGTCGCCTTGCGGAAATCATGTATGCGCCGGAGGCGGCCGACGCGAATTTGCGCGCGACGTATTCGGAGCAGCTGCGCCGGAGCTTTGCCAGCGATATGGCGCAACAGTTTTCCACCACCGTGCGCGGCGACCTCGATGTGACGATCGACGAGAAGCGCTTTAACACGTTTCACACCGGCGAATGACGGCTTACTTGCCGACTTACGAGGCGTTCCGGCTAGCCTACGACGCGGGTAAGGCGCAGATCGTGGCGCGCTCGCTGGTGGCGGATGTCGACACGCCCGTGTCGGCGTGGATGAAGCTTGGGATTTCGGATCCCTATTCGTTTCTGCTCGAAAGCGTTCAGGGCGGAGAGATCCGGGGACGCTATTCGATCATCGGGTTGAAGCCAGACATTATTTGGCGTTGCCGGGGCACGAAAGCCGAGTTGAATGTGCGGGCGCACGAGGCGCTGGATGCGTTCGTGCCGGAGAGCGCCGCGCCTTTGACGTCGCTGCGCGCCTTGCTGGCGCGGACGCAGATGGAGTTACCCCCGTCCCTGCCGCCGATGGCCTCGGGTCTGTTCGGCTATCTCGGCCACGACATGGTGCGCCTGATGGAGCGGTTGCCGGGCACGAAACCCGATCCGCTGGGCGTGCCGGATGCCGTGCTCGTGCGGCCGACGATCGTTGCGATATTCGATGCCGTGCGGGCCGATGTCACGATTGCAACGCCGGTGTTCCCGGCGCCGGGTTTGAGTGCTCAGGAAGCTTACGCGCAAGCGGAAGAGCGACTGTCGGCGGTGGCGGTCGATTTCGCGCGCAACCGCTTGCCGGAGGATGCCTACGAGACCGAGCCATTAGCGCTTGAAGAGCCGGTGTCCAACACGACGAAGGCCGAATATCACGAGATCGTTCGCCGCGCGAAGGAGTACATTGCGGCCGGCGATATTTTTCAGGTGGTGCCGAGCCAACGCTTTCGCCGGCCGTTCAAGCTGCCGCCGTTTCAGCTCTATCGCGCGCTCAGGCGCTTGAACCCGTCGCCGTTTTTGTTTTGCTTGAACTATCCGGGTTTTGCGGTGGTGGGTTCGAGCCCGGAGATTTTGGTTCGTTCGCGCGACGGCGTGGTTACGATCCGGCCGATCGCGGGTACGATCCGGCGCGGGGCAACGCCGGCGGAAGACAAGGCGCTGGCCGAACAATTGCTTGCCGATCCGAAGGAGCGCGCGGAACATTTGATGCTGCTCGATCTCGGGCGCAACGATGTGGGCCGCGTGGCGCAGACCGGCACGGTCAACGTGACCGAGCAATTCGTCATCGAGAAGTATAGCCATGTTCAGCACATCGTCTCGAACGTCGAAGGGCGCTTGCGGCCGGACAAGGACGCGCTCGACGCATTGATCGCGGGCTTCCCGAACGGCACGACGAGCGGCGCGCCGAAGGTGCGGGCGCTCGAAATCATCGACGAGTTGGAAAAGGAAAAGCGCGGCGTCTATGGCGGCGCGGTAGGTTATTTCTCCGCCAACGGCTCGATGGACACGTGCATCGCGCTGCGTACGGCCATCGTGAAGGACGGAATGATGTACGTACAAGCCGGCGGCGGCGTCGTCGCCGACAGCGATCCGGAGTCCGAGTTCATGGAGACGGTCTACAAATCGGCTGCGTTGTTTCGCTCGGCGGAAGAGGCGCAGCGCTTTACGGGTTCGAAGCCCAATCGTTAGGGCCGCCCGCCCGGTTGCGACTGCGGCGGTGCCAAATCTAATCCGAGCCATCACGCCATCACATCGGCAGAATTCCGCCATTTCTGCCGTCACGGATCCATCACGTGCCATCACGTGACATCACTTTTGCTCGAGGGCGGCGATCCGGCGTGCGTCTTTTGCCCGGGCGCGGGGCTTCGCCCGCAAGGCATTGGTGGTTGCCAGTCAGTTTCAAGTCGCAGCCGAGCCCACTGGAGTGAGACGGAAGCATGAGAACAAAGGTGGAACATTTATTTGGAAAATTCAAGTGGAGTTGGTTCGTGGCTCCGGCTTCCATGTGCAAGAACGACTCTCACTGAGAGCCTGGACGGCTGCATCCTCCCGTCGGCGCCTAGTCGAGCCTAGGCTCTCTCTTTCTCCAGCGCGCACACATTGCGGACGCACGAACGCAGCCACTTGTGAGCTGGATCGCCGTCCATTCGGGGGTGCCAGAGCATCGAAACGGTGAAGCCCTTTGTCGGTAAAGGCAGCGGGAAGGTGAACATGCCCTTATGCAACGTTGCTGTGTGGCGATCAGGAACCGTCGCTACTAGGTCGGAGCCACGCGCCAACGCCAACGCGGCCGAGAATCCGCCGACAATCGCGGCGACCTTTCGATTCAAGCCCGCTGGAATGAACGGAAGATCGGTCGCCGCATCCTCGGCCCCACTTCTCGAAACGATCACATGCGCACTCTCTTTGTAACGTTTCGCGGTGATCTTTCCGGAAGCGAGGGGGTGCCCCGGTCGCACGGCGCCAATGAGCTTATCTCTGAACAGGGCTACGCTGCGCACCTCTGGCCCCATGGATTCCTCGACCACGCCCGTCTCCAGGTCGACCCGGCCTTCGCGAAGCGGCGCACTGTCCTTGTCGGTCTTTTGGATGAAATTCAGCCGCACGCCTGGCGCATCTTTGCCAACCATCGCGATGAGCTTTGGTCCGAACGTCTCAACGAAACCATCGCTCGTGCGGAGCGTGTAAACGCGCTCCAATTTGCCGAGATCAAGCGTTTGGTCCGGGCGCAGCACAGTTTCCGTATCCAGCACGAGTTGGCGCACCTGTTCGCGCAGCGCGAGTGCGCGCGGCGTCGGAACAAGCCTGCGGCCGGCTCGGACCAACAATGGATCTCCGGTCGTTTCGCGCAGTCGCGCCAGTGCGCGGCTCATGGCCGATGCGCTTAGACGCAACCGCTTTGCAGCGCCGGCAACGCTTCCCTCGGCAAGAAGGACATCGAGGGTGAGGAGAAGATTGAAATCGGGAGATCCCATAGCCGCAACATAACATGGCGTTTCATGCAATGATATAGTGCAAGTTTTGCGTGTTCCGCCATGTCACGAAAGACCGTACCTATCGGCTCAACAGATAGGAGTGACCGATATGGCAACGAATTCTCTCGAGAAATTCAGCGAAAACGTCAAACGGAGTTGGGGCTCCATTTCGAGCGAGTTGGTCGCCGAGGCACGGCTGCAGATGGAGACCCTGCTTCGCGCGTCGCCAAAGGAAAACTGGCTCGCGAATTTGCATAAGTCGGCCGCCCCAAGGGAAGAGCTTTATCGCGACCCCGATCAGGGGTTCGTTCTCCTCGCCCACACGGAACATGCCGGGCTCTACCGTCCGCCGCACGATCACGGCCGAAGCTGGGTGACCTATGGCATTCAGGAGGGTGAAATCGAAATGGGCGCCTATGTTCGGGTGGACGATGGCCGTGGAAGAGTTCGTCTGGTCCAACGCGACTCAACCGTGCTCCGCCCAGGACAAGCGCGATCCTATCTTCCAGGCGACATCCATGACACGCGCTGCCTTACCGATACCGCGCTCTTATTCCGCTTTTCCGATCGGGACTTGAAGATCGAGGACGAGCTGCAACACCGCGTGACAAGATACATGCGGGAAGACGGCGTCTGGGTTCCGCCCGCGCTATGACAAGGACCTACACGGCCCCGAATGACGTCAGCCCGCTACACCACTTGATCGCCCTCAACCAACCTCGGCGCACAATCGCCATTGGCGCCGTCCTGACCGCGATGGCCATAGTGGTCGTCGATGCGGGCCTTTCCAACATAGCCTTGCCGACAATGGCCGCCTCACTTCACGCCGCGCCGGCTAAAGCCATCCTTGTCGTCACGGCCTATCAAGTCGCTGTCGTCATGGCACTTCTGCCTTGTGCAGCGTTGGGCGAAAGGTTCGGGTTTCGTCGCGTTTTCACGATCGGCGTCGCGCTCTTCACTGTTGCATCCCTGGCTTCCGCGCTGTCGCCCTCCATGTCCTGGCTGATCGCCGCACGCTTTGTGCAAGGTTTGGGCGGCGCCGCTATCCTTGCTTTGGGCGTGGCCTTGCTCAGATTTTCAGTCTCCGACACGCACCTTGGCGTCGCGATCGGCTGGAATGCGCTGACGGTCGCCCTCTCGGCGGCGGCCGGGCCTGCGATCGGTGCGATTATCATCTCCCAAACGAGTTGGCATTGGCTCTACGCCGTAAGTATTCCCTTCGGCGTCGGCGTGTTGCTCGCGACCCGTGCGCTTCCTTCGATCGAGATCAACCGCGAGCGCCTCGACTTTATCAGCATCGTTCTTAATTGTGCG
>JAIOQG010000066.1 GCA_021413465.1 Alphaproteobacteria bacterium
GCATTGACGCGCCGGTCGCGCTCGAAACCCAAAAACCAGTGCGCGATGCGCTCGAAGCGCGGCCACCAAAAGCCGCGCACCCCCGGCCGCTCGAGCAACTCGCCAAACGCCGCACGCCCGCACGCCATCAGCGCATCGAGCGCCTCCGTGTCGGGGGGCAGCTGCGCCGGATACAATTTGACGAAACGCTCCAACGCATCGTGGATCGCCGACCCGCGCTCAGGCGCCGCCGGCGTCGCATCGATCGGATCGAGCCGCTTCAAATTCAGAATTTTCTTCGCATAAAGCGCATACGGATCGCGCATCCAAAGCTCGACCTGCGTTACCGCAAGCTTTCGCGGCCGCGCATGCACCGGCGGCGTCGGCGTCGGCGCCGCCACCGGCTGCGTCTCGGCCGGACGATCGACCGCGCGCGCCAGTCCCAAACGCCGCTCGTCGCGCAGCACACTTCCGAAACCTGCACCGTCGACCAGCATCGTCAGCCGCGTTAGCCAGCGCGACGGCGTTGTCGGCGCACCGCCGTCTTTCTCGGCCCGCGTCAAAAGCACTTCCGCGCAAGCTGCCGCCTGCGCGAAATCGTGCGCGGAAAGCCCGACCCGCCGCTCCGGCTGACTAAGCTCAAGCTCGCGCCGCATCGGCCGGTTGAGCCACGGCCCGGGATCGGTCTGAGGCGGCCATACGCCCTCGTTCAACCCGCCCAGAATCATGAGGTCGGCGTCTTGCAAGCGCACTTCAAGCGGGCCCAAGATCGACAAGCGCGCGTGCCGCCCGAGATGCGGGCGCACCGGCACCGCCTCCATCACTTCGCGAACGAACGCGGCGTAGTCGGCGCCCTGCATCTGCAGATCGACATCGGCCGACGCCAGTTCGATGGCCGCGAAAAGCTCCGCCGCCGCCTCGCCCGCTTCCTTCTCCCACAGCGGTTGTTCGGTCGACGTACCGAACATGCTCAACAACTCGGCCGCCTTGTGATGCATCTGCGCCAGCAGGCGAAGATCGTGCACGCCATCGGCCATCGCGGCGGCGAACGGCCCATACCCCGTCTCCAATCGGCCAATGAGAGCGGCCAAAGCCGACTTTGGCTCGACGATGCGGCGCAAACCCTGAAAACCGGGCGCAGGCCGCAACCCGCGCAACACCTCTTCCTCAAGCTCGACCGCGGCGCGCCGCGCATCGCTGCGCTCGTCGTAACCAAGCGCGGTCAAAGGATGCTTGAGCAGACCCAGCAACGGCACCGGCGCGAACTGCTCTGCCGCCGCATCGGCGATCAAACATAAAAAGCGGCCGGGAACTGTGTGCGCCAGCGGCGTACCGGCCGAGTCGTCGATCACAATGCCCCAGCGCTTCAACTCGCTGGCAACCCGCCGCGCCAGCGCACGATCCGGCGTCACCAGCGCGGCAGTCTTGCCCGGCGTTTCGACCGCCTCGCGCAACGCCAGCGCAATCGCCAGCGCCTCCTCGGCTTGCGTCCGTGCGACAAGCGTCGAAAGTCCGCGCAAACCGTTCTCGATGTCGCCGCGCTTGTGCTGCACGAAGTCGCGCCACGCCGGTGTCGTATCCGCAGGTCGCAGCGCTTCGGAGATCAAACGCACCCGTGCCGCGCGCGGTCCCTCGGCCGCCTCGCCGGCGCGCCACGGTTCGACGTCGGCGCGAGTCGCGTCCATCCGTACCAGCAACTGTCCCATGCCGTGCTGCGGATGCCCGGATTCGGTCGCCTCCCAAGCCTCGCGCTCGAGCGCCAGATCGATTCCAGGCAGCACGACGGCACCAAGCGGCAAATACGCAATTGTCTTCAACAGTTCCCCCGTCGCGGGCACGCTGCCCGTCGACCCGGCGGCAATCACCGGAAACGGCGGCGGCTGCAAGCGCCACGCTTCGGCCGTTTGACGCAAGGCCATATCCCGATGCGTCGCCGGATCGGTGGCAAACTCCGCCGTCAAAATCTTCGGCCATTCGACCGTCAGGATTTTAAGGAACGCGAGTGTGTGCTCCCAGTGCTCCGACAACTCCGCAGGCACCAGCGTTTGCAATTTCTCCCACGCCAGCCCCTCGGCCGTCGCTTGATCGAGTAGCTGGATCAACTCGCGCGCCAATTTGAGTGCCAACGCCGGCGGCGTCGCGCCCAGCGCCCCGCGCGCCTCGTCTTTGGCGAGACTGAGCGACCATTGCTGCACGAGCTTGGTCAAAAGAAATTCGCGCCTGAGTGGCGACAGCGGCGGCGCCACGGCCGCAACGCTTTCCGACGCGATGTCGTCGGCGGCGCCGTCTTCGAGTAACCCGGGGGCATCGTCGAAATCGCCCAGCGCCCGCATGCGCGGCAGCACCGTGATGGCGTTCGCGCTGACGCGCACGAAAGCATCGCCCAGCGTCCTGATCGCGCGCCGTGTCGGCAGCAGAATGAGAACCCGCGATAACACGAACGGATCGTCGGCATCCGAATACCGCGCGAGCACACCCCGCGCCAACTCGTCGGCGAAGGCCGCCCCCGCCGGAATCGTGAAGAGATTGATCCGGCGCATCCTCTGTCCCAAACCCGCTAGGGTCTATGGTGGTGTTCGCTCAAATATTGGTCGGCTTCGACTTTCGCTTCCGGTGTGCCGACATGCATCCATTTGCCGTCGAGGCGAACGCCGTAGAGGCGACCTTGTTCCAGCGCAATGTCCCACAATCTATTGGTCGAAAACACCCCGTCGGGCCCTTTCTCCACCAACCTCGGATGGATGATCTGCACCCCGGGCCACGCAAACGGCGTCACGCGTTGGGTTTGCCGCCGCGACAAACGTCCCATCGCATCCATGTTGAAGTCGCCGCGCCCGTCATAGCCGATCGAACTGAACGTCGCCGCCATCAACATCAAGCAGTCCATCTCCGCGTCGTCCCAACGTTCCGCCATGCGCTTCAAGTTGGAGCCGTAACTCTCAAGCCAGATGGAATCGCTGTTGTAGGTAAAAAACGGTTCGCCCTTGAACAGCGGCAATGCCCGCCGCAAACCCCCGCCGGTATCGAGCAGCTTGTCGCGTTCGTCCTGAATGTGAATTTCGACGTCGGTGCGCTTTTTCAAATGCGCGATGATCATCTCGCCTTTGTAGTGCACGTTCACGACCACAAAACGCACCCCTGCGGCGACGTAGCGGTCGATGGCATGATCGAGCAACGTCCGCCCGTTGACCTCGATCAAAGGTTTGGGCCGGACGTCCGTCAGCGGACGCATCCGCTGCCCGAGGCCCGCGGCCATGACCATTCCACGCGTGGGATTGAACCGCGATCGAGATAGCCCCACATGCGCGGCAAATAGGCCGTGTAACGCGGTTTGCCGTCACGCTTCCACAATCGCGCGAAGATACCGACGATCTTCGTATTGCGCTGCGCGGCAAGCAACGCGGCGGCGAAACGAAACGCCTCTTCGTCGAAGCCCGTCTCGCGCGATTTGCGCGCGGCGATGTAAAGCCTGGTCATCGCATGCGCGAGGTCCACGCTGACATCGCGACGCGCGTCTTCGACCAGAGAGATCAAATCGTAAGCCGGCGACCCCGCCAGCGCGTCCTGAAAATCGAGCAGCCCCGCGCGCGCAATGCCCGTGCGTTGATCCATCCACATCAGATTCTCGGCATGATAGTCGCGCAGCACCACCACTGGAGCCCGCTCCGTCAGTTGCGCCAATGCCCCGCGCCACGCCGCAACATACTCTTCGCGCGCTTCGCCGGACAGCGGCGCGCCGGACGCAGCCGGGATGAACCATTCCGGCAGCAACAGCACTTCGGCTTCCATTGCCACCGCGTCGTAGCCCAGAAGATGCACCGCGCCCGCCCCGGGAACGCTCAGCGTCGACGGCGCAGGCTGCGCGTGCAGATCGACCAGGGCGTTGATCGCCGCCTCATAGAGCGGACGCTCTGCGCGACCTCCGGCAATCAGATCGGCGAACCGCCCATCGCCAAAATCCTCGATCAACAAAAATCCGAGTTCGTAGTCGTGTGCCAACACTTCCGGCGCGCTCAAGCCCCGGCCGCGAAGATAATGACTGAGCGCCGCAAACGGCCGGCAATCGGGCCCCGCGAGGCGTGCCATGGCGTTGTAGCCCAACGCCCGCCGCTCTTGCGCACTGGCGCTGGGCGGGCACGTCGCCGTTTCCGCCCCGCGCGGCTGATCCATCAACATGGCCGTACGCCCGTTACGTACCAGCCGCACATACCGCCGCGTCGAGGCATCGCCCGCCAAGGGTTGGAGTTCCGCCCCGGCCCATCCGGAGTGTTCGATGAAGCGCAACATGTGACCGTGGCGCGCGGCAACTGAATTTTCTGTCACGCCGGCCGCGTCCCTATTTCAGCTTCTCGATGCGTGGCACCCACGAACCACGCGCCACCACTTTCGCCAAGCGTTCCGTCGCGTCGTCTTCCAGCTCGAACGAGATATCCAATCGGTCGCGCGGCAACAATTCGCCCATCCGGTTCGGCCACTCGATCAACACCACGCCCTCGTCCATCGCCTCGTCAAGCCCAAGCTCGCGGATTTCGCTCTTGTCCTTTACGCGATAGAGATCGACATGCGAGATCCTAAACGCAGGCGCCTCGTAGGTCTGCACCAACGTAAATGTCGGGCTCGGCACCTCTTCGCGCGGCAAGAAATGGCGAATGATGCTGCGGGCCAACAGTGTCTTACCCGCGCCAAGCCCACCCGACAGCGCAATCGTGTCGCCGCGCTTCAAAACGCCGGCAATCCGCCGGCCAAGCGCCTCGGTCTCGGCCTCGGACATCAAGTTCAGGAGCAGCAGGAAATTTTCGTCGGACGAGGTCATGGCGCGCACCAATATCGCGGCCCTTCTACAAGGCTCCGGCCCCGCACGGCAATGGCGCAGGCCAGCCCGCCAATCTGGCAAAAGCGCACGGTTGATCGCAGGCACGCGCACATGCTAACGCAACAGCCTTTCCACAACCGGCAGGCGCCACCTTATGGACGAATCGGTCGTTGTCGTCGGCGCCGGCCAAGCCGCCGCGCAACTTGTCGCCAGTCTGCGGACCGAAGGCTTCGCCGGCGCGATCACGTTGATCGGCGAAGAACCTTACGTCCCCTATCAGCGCCCGCCTCTGTCTAAGGCTTTTCTGGCAGGCGAACTCGCCGCCGAACGCCTCTTCATCAAGCCCGAGGAATTCTACACCGACGCGAAATGCACGCTGCTGTTGCGCACGCGCGCAACCGCCATCGATCGCACCCGCAAGATCGTAAAACTCGACGGCGGGCGGGAAGTGCCTTACGGGACGCTCGCCCTGACGACCGGCTCGCGCATTCGCAAACTGGCGCTGACCGGCGCCGACCTTCCCGGTTGCTTCTATCTGCGCGGCATCGAAGACGTCGAACGCTTGCAGGGCCAATTAAAGCCCGGCGCCCGCCTGGCCATCATCGGCGCCGGCTATATCGGGCTCGAAGTTGCCGCGGTGGCGGTCAAGCGCAAACTGAAAGTCACCGTACTTGAAGCGTTTCCGCGCGTGATGGCACGCGCCGCCAGCGAGCAGATTTCCGCTTTTTACGAAGCCGAACATCGCAAAGCGGGCGTCGACATTCGCTGCAACGTCAAGATCGAAGCGATTGCCCAGGATGGCGCAAGTCTGGTGGTCAAGACATCATCCGGCGACGTGACTGCCGATTTTGTCCTCATCGGCATCGGCATTCTGCCGAATGTGGAACTCGCCGCCGAAGCGGGACTGCCGGTCGAAAACGGCATCGTGGTCGACCAAAACGCCTGCACGGCGGACCCGTCGATCTACGCCGTCGGCGACTGCACCAACCACCCCTGCGCCTATGCCGGCGGCGGCAGAACACGCTTGGAATCGGTCCAAAACGCCATCGACCAGGCAAAGCACGCAGCCGCCGCAATCGTGGGCAAGCCTAAGCCCTACAACGAAGTGCCCTGGTTTTGGTCGGACCAATACGATCTCAAACTTCAAATCGCGGGCCTAGCCCACCCTGCCGACACGGTCGTGCTGAGGGGTGATCCGGCCTCCCGCAGCTTTGCCGCCTTCCGCCTGCGCGACGGCGTTCTCGTAGCGGTAGAGGCCGTTAACGCAGCCCCCGAATACATGATGAGCCGCCGCTTGATCGCAGCGCGCGCACGCGTCGCGCCCGAGCGGCTTGCGGACAAGGCCATACCTATGAAAGAGATGGCCACGTAGGACACATTTGCAGGGCGAAAAATGGCGAAGATCAAGTACATCGAACACAACGGCAAGGAACACGTTGTCGACGTGAAACCCGGCATGTCGGTCATGGAAGGGGCGGTCAAAAACCTGATCCCCGGCATCGACGCCGACTGCGGCGGCGCCTGTGCCTGCGCCACCTGTCACGTGTACGTCGATCAGACTTGGTTGTCGAAGATCGAGCCGATGCAGGAAATGGAAAAGACGATGCTCGACTTCGCCGAAGGCGTGGAAACGAACAGCCGCCTCTCCTGTCAGATCAAAGTCTCCGACGCCCTCGACGGCTTCACCGTCCGCATGCCCAAGAGCCA
>JAIOQG010000067.1 GCA_021413465.1 Alphaproteobacteria bacterium
AACAGATCGCGCACTTCTTCCAGCACTACAAGGATCTGGAAAAAGGCAAGTGGGTCACGATCGTTCGCTGGCTCGACCCGCAAGAAGCGGGTGAGCTGATTTTAGCCGGAATGGAGCGCGCGAAGACGAAGACCTAGCGCCTACGACGTGCGCTCAACCGTTCCCAGCACACCAATCTTCGTCACCTGATCGAAGCCCACGACACGTCCGTTCTCGCGGCGAAACCTCAACCGCACTACAGCCGTGTTCGCAAGGCCGAACAAATCCGGCCCCATCGCAATGAGTTCGGTCGGTGGCCGCTGCTCGCGCTGAAACTTGAGCGTTGCACCCTCGCGCCAAATCCGCCGAATGCCATAAGTTCCGACATAAGCGTCGAGCGCTTGCTCCGACAACTTCACCGGCTTCATGGCCGCCTCAAGCCCCGCAATGTCCCAAGCGTAGCTGTCTTTCTGCATCTGCGAGCCCGTCGCGGCCAACGCCTTCAGCGCCATCACATGCGCTTGAGTGAGCGCGTCCGCCGACGGCGTCGCCACCTGCGCCGCGACCCCCACCTTCTCCCAGTTCGCATGACTTACCGGATGCTCCGGCCGCCCCACCGAAACGCTCGCCACGAAAAACGGCGCAACCGGAAACAGCTGATTGTTGTTTGCAGCCCCCGCCGTCGTCTCGCCGACCAGCGTGCCAAGCTTGAATTGCTGAACGTGATAGGCGAATTCCTCCGCCGCCGATGCGGTGCCGCCGTCGATCAGGACATAGAGCGGTTTGCCGCTGAGCCGCGGCGACGGCAGCTTCGCCAACACGCGATTGATCTCAGTCTTTCCACTGATACCGTCGTGGAAGCTCATCAACTCCGGCGTTCCGGCCGCAAAGAAATAGCTGACGAGCCGCTGCACCGCTTGCGCATCGCCGCCGCCATTGCCCCGCAAATCAATGACGATCGCATCGCCATTGCTCAAGAAACGCGCGGCGGCATCGACGATCGGCGGTGTGGTCTTGTCCGACCACATGAACCCGGACACGCGCACATAACGCACATTGCCCGCGAGCACCTTTTGCTCGTCATACCCATCGTTGCGTTCGCGGCCCGCGTCGAGTTGGAAAGACGACGGCTCGTGCCGGCCCGCTCCCGGACGAGAAAGGTCTGCAAACTGCGCCGGATTGTAATTCATGTACAAATGCCCGTCGCCGCTGGCCTTGGACAAATCCGCCGTCAACTTCTCCGCCATCTCTTGCGGATTGGCGACATCGTAGGTGCCGGCATCGCGCGCCGCCTTCACCGCCGCAACGATGGCCGCCCGCTTGTCCGGAAACACGTAATGCGCTCCAACCAGACGCACGACCTCATCGACCGCCGCGCGCCCCTGCTCGCGCGTCATCGTCGGCACCGCGGCCACAGCCGTCGCGGCCGCAAGGAGCGCGATGCACACAATCGACACTCGGCGACTAACGAACCCCATGTGATTTCCCCTTAAGTTTGCGAACTCTAACCTGACCACTACGCACTGCAATTTCGCTGACGCGCGCGAACAAGGATCGCTGATCGAGCGCCGCCTCGAACGCGCTCAATTCTTCCAACAGCTTCGGCGAATGAAGCCGGTTCAACCCCTCCGTGACCTCCGCGATGGCGCGCCACAACGGCCGCAGCCGTTCGATCAGCGCCTCGCCGCGCTCCGTCAGCTGCAGCATTTGGCGGCGATGATCGGAGGAGTCCGCGCGCACGCGCACCAACCCATCCTTCAACAACCGCCCGCGGATCTGACTGACGGCCGCGTGCGTGATGCGCATATGCGCCGCCAATTCGCCCACGCTCATGGCCCCCACTTCCGACAGCGCGACGAAAACCGGGAACCAGCTCGGCTCGAAGTCGAGCCCCTGCGCGCGATAAAGCTCGCGCACGTCGCGGTCCAACCGCTCGGACAAGCGCCTCAGGCGCGTTCCAAAGGCGGCATGCCCTTTCCCTGCGATAAAGTCGTTCATAATATGTAAGGCCTTACCTAATTGATCGGGAACGGTCAACAATCGGCCGCGCCGTGCCGATCAAATCCGCGTGAGACGCAGAGCCACGGTGCAACGCAGCCCTACCCGCGCTAATGAAAAAGCCGCAACAAAGGATCGAACGGCACATGGGCGCCTGGGCCACCGACAGCTTCGCCAATGACGATGCCCTGGATTGGCTGATCGACTTCGCCGAAGCCCCGACGATCGAGATGCTGCGCGACACGCTCGAACTCGTCACCACGCTCGACGCTGAAGACGAACTCGAAGCACCGGATTGCTCGGAAGCCATCGCCGCCGCCGAAATCGTCGCGGCGCTAAACGGCAGGCCGGCGGCAAACCTACCGGACGATCTCAAAACATGGCTGCAGAGCGATCACCGCTTGGACGCCAAGGCACTGACCACCCTCGCGGCAAAAGCGGTCAAACGCATCGTGCAGGGCTCCGAACTTCAAGAACTCTGGGCCGAAAGCGACGACGCCAAAAAATGGCTAGCCGACATGGCGGACCTGGAACGCCGTCTGGTCTAATGACTTTCGCGTCTTCACTCGTTTCGCGGCTTCGCGCGAAATCCACCACTCACACGTGCAGCACCTTCCCATACGCATCGAGCACCGCCTCATGCATCGCCTCCGACAACGTCGGGTGCGCGAAGATCGTGTTCATCAGCTCGGCCTCGGTTGACTCAAGCGTGCGCGCGATCGTGTAGCCCTGGATCAGTTCCGTCACCTCCGCGCCGATCATATGCGCGCCCAGCAACTCGCCCGTCTTCGCGTCGAACACCGTCTTGATCAACCCCTCGGTCTCGCCGAGGGCAATCGCCTTGCCGTTGCCGATATAGGGGAAGCGCCCGACCTTCACTTCGCGCCCGGCGGCCTTCGCCTTCGCTTCCGTCATGCCGACGGACGCCACTTGCGGCCAACAATACGTACAGCCCGGCACCTTCGACACGTCGAGCGGATGCAAGCCCTTCACGCCCGCGATGCGTTCGACCGCGATGACGCCTTCGTGCATCGCCTTGTGCGCCAGCCACGGCGGACCCGCAACGTCGCCGATGGCATAGAGCCCCGGCACGCCGGTCTCCGACCATTCGTTGAT
>JAIOQG010000082.1 GCA_021413465.1 Alphaproteobacteria bacterium
ATCCGCCGCCGCTTCTCCTCCGGCACCGTCACCACGCCCCAGATCGTCCTGTTCGGCCTGACCGGCGGACTAATCCCCTGCCCCGCGGCCATCACGGTGCTGTTGCTCTGCCTTCAGCTAAAGCAGGTCACGCTCGGCGCCGCCCTTGTCCTGTGCTTCAGCATCGGCCTGGCAGCGACGATGGTCGCAACCGGTGTCATCGCCGCCCTCACCGTGCGCCATGTGTCGAAGCAATGGTCGGGCTTTGGCGACATCGCGCGCCGCGCGCCCTACATCTCGGCGGTGCTGATCACCGCTGTCGGCCTCTACCTGATCTACGAAGGCTGGAGCGCACTGCGCCTCATCGCTTAGCCGCGCGACGCACCGGCGCGCGCGACGCGATCACCTTGTCGATCCGCCGCCCATCAAGATCGACGATTTCGAACTGCCAGCCGAACGCCTCGAACGTTTCGCCGACGGCAGGCAAGCGCTTGAGTTGGCCCAACGCAAACCCGGCCAGCGTTTGATAGTCGCGCCCACTGTCCAAAACGAAGCCCAAATGCTCGGCCATTTCGTCCGCGGGCATCGCTCCCGACAGCAACCAAGACCCGTCGGCACGCTCCGTCGCGTGCGGCTCGGCCTCGCCGTCGTCGTGTGAGCGGAACGACCCGGCGATCGTTTCCAACAAATCGGCGGGCGTCACCAAACCTTCGAAATCGCCGTACTCGTTGTGAACCAGCGCCATCGGCACATCCGCCGACCGCAACTTCGCCAACACGTCGAGCGCGTCCGACGTAGAAGGAATAACCGTCGCCTGCCGCAAATGCGCGCGTAAGTCGAGCTTGCGTCCCGCCATCAGGTCCGCAAGCAACTCGCGCACCTGAATGACGCCGGCAATCGCGTCGATCGACCCTTCGCACGCCGGCAGACGCGAATGCGAAATCCCGGCCAACAATGTTGCCAACTCGCTCTCGCCCATCGTGAGATCGATCCACTGCACGTCGGTGCGTGGCGTCATCACCCCCGTCACCGGACGCGAGCCCAAACGCAGCACGCCAGCGATCATATGCTTCTCGCTGGCCTCGATCGCGCCCGACTGCTCGGCCTCCGCGATCATCGCCCTCACCTCGTCCTGCGAAACCGAGTCGTCGCTCTTGGTCTTGAAGCCCAAGAGCGCGAACACAGTCTGTGTCGTCACCTGCAACACCCACGCCGCCGGCCACGCGATCGCGGCCAGCAGCGTCATCCCCGGCGCCACTTGGCATGCGATGCGCTCGGGCTGCACCAGCGCCAACTGCTTGGGCACCAACTCGCCGAAGATGATCGACAAGAACGTCACAGCCGTGATGACGAGGCCGAAGCCCAGCCACTCCGCCGCCACAAGCCCGACACCCAGTTCCACAAACCACGCCGTCAATTTTCCGCCCAAGGTCGCGCCCGAAAACGCGCCCGCGATCACGCCGATCATCGTGATGCCGATTTGAACGGTCGAAAGAAAATGCCCCGGCTCCGCCGCCAGCGCCAACGCACTGCGCGCGCCCCACGCGCCCTTACCGGCGAGCGCTCGCATGCGCGTACGCCGCGCCGAAACCACGGCCAGCTCGGACATCGAAAACAGCCCGTTGAGGGCGATCAGAAACAAAACGATTAAGACTTCGAACACGCAAATCCTCGCCATCGCCGACGGGCGACCTTCAAGTGCAGTGTCTAAAGCGAATTGCCCTCACGAAACAACATAATCGCACGCTCCCGAATGCCACCTTTCAACGTTCATGTTAAGGGCTGGACGCCGCAACCGGCACGATGCCCGCTTTGTTGCCCGTCTCGCCGGGCGGTATCAGCTCGTAAAAGCCCGACAGCTTCAACCGCACCGTCACCTTGTTGGGCGAATTGTTCCGCCAATACCAACCGTGCACCCCGTCCACCGGCGCCACGAGCGAGCCGTTCGAGCGCAAGGCCGTCTCTTGCTTGAACTCGATCACGCGCACTTCCGGATCGGGTGCCGTTTCGGCGTGGAGATCGGAAAAAAATTCGCCTTCCCCCGCGCCTTGTGCTTCCCAGGAATAGACAATCGCTTGCCCCGTCGTCATGCGCACTTTGTATTCGAGCTCGTAACGGCCGGTTTTGTCGCCCTTGGGCACCAACGGCACTTCGACAACATCGGAGCGAAACGGCGCGTCTTGCGACATCGCGGGCGCACCCGGCCCCGCGGCCATTTCCACCACATGCTCGTGCGCCGGCGCCAGTTGATCGAGACCCGTGAGCCGCCCGAAACCCGTGGGGTCGCGTCCGAACTCGGCCGGCAGAACCACAAGCACCGTCAGCACCGTTGCCGCAACGCCTGCGCCGATCGTCACCAACAACAATTTCCGCAGCGACGGCGGCGTGTTTGTTTGACCTTCGCTCATATCAAGCCCCCTCTTGGATCAAGTAACCGATGAGTTGAAACTGCGTCAGCGCAAAACCCGCGATCATCAGCAAGCCGTTCGCGATCACCGCATGCTGCTGAAAATTCGCCCGCGCCCGCCACCACACGATGAGCAACAACATCGCCGACAGCGCGACCAGCTGACCGAGCTCGACGCCCACATTGAACGCAACCATGTTCGCAACCAGCCCGTCCGGCGACAGGCTGAGCGCCTGCAATTTGGTCGCAAGGCCAAAGCCGTGCACCAAGCCGAACGCAAACACCGCGCCTCTTATGCTGGGCTGAAACCCGAAAACGGTTTGAAACCCGCCCAAATTGTCGAACGCCTTGTACGCCACCGACAGCCCGATGACCGCGTCGATCAGATAGGGATCCACGTGAATGTTGTTCAGCACGCCCGTCAACAGCGTCACGCTGTGACCGATGCTGAACAGCGTCACGTAAATCGCCACGTGCGACAGGCGATAAAGAAAGAAAATGACGCCCAAAATGAAAAGCAAATGGTCGTAGCCCGTCACCATATGCTTGGCGCCCAAATACAAAAACGGGATGAGCTGCATCCCGCTATTGGCGGCGACGAACGCGGCATCCTTGCCCGCAACGCCGTGCGCGAAGGCATCGCTCGTAACGGCGACCAAAGTCGTCAGCAAGACAAGCGCGAGGCACAGGCCAGGCACGAGGCGCCCCCCATGCCATCGCGATATTCGATCGGCAAACAACATGTTCATTCCTTCATGACAACGGCATCGCGGCACGCGCGAAGCCCGCAGTAAGAGGTCGACTTGAAACGCTTAAAGGCGGGATGCTCACCCGCAGGCGCGCATTAGCCCAGCGGTGGCCGGACCGGTGGCGCAACCACGAAGCCGGGCATGGCGTCGTCAGTCGTGTTGGCGCAGGATTTTGCCGGCGTCGGCTGACGCTCGATCGCGGTGTCGGACTGCGCCGCCGTGTCGAAGCTGCCGTGCGACATCTGTTGGTGGTCTTCATCCTCGCCGATGGGATGCGAATGGTCGGCCGAGTTATGCTCAAGCCCATCGGCCGAAGATGTTTCGTCATGCGGCACACCATGCGAGGGCGAACGCTCGTCGGCGCCGGCGCTCACAACCGCTTCCAGCCGCCGCGGATCGATTTCGCACACACCCAACACCGGCACGTCGTCGACCTTGGGTGTTTGGACATGCCGCGACGGCGTCACGGTTTGCGTTGCATGACCCTTGCCGTGCGCCGCCACGGGCCCGCACTGCAGGGCCAGCCCCGCAATCATACCGATCATGATAACCCACATGCGCATAACCTATTCTGGCGGTATCCCGCCGCCGAAGGTCAAGCGCCAACCGTCGAAACGGCGCGCAATTGCTCCCCAACGTGGCAATCGCGGCACGAGTTAGGCTGGCCCTGTTAACCGGGTTTGGCGGAAAGGGGCGGCCGTTGCGTGCGCTGCAGGGGGATCAGGCCTTCAATCTTGCAGTAGCTCAGCCCGTTCGCCTTCGTGCAACACCCAAAGCGCGCGCCGCTGCAGAACACCGAGTAGTCCGACGCCACATTTCCAAAACGGGGCAGCAAGGTGCGCAGGCATTCCTTGCCCGCGTCGCTGTTGAGCACGGCAAACAACGCGCTCTCGCTGCAGCCGTTCAATACGACCGGCGGGCGCGGAAACGGACCGAAGGGCTGCGTCGAAACCGGGCTCGACTGCAGCATTAGAAAAGACAACGCGACAACGACGGCAATCCGGCGCATGGCTTAACCTCTCCAATGGCGTGGCTGACGACGCGACCAGTCTATACGCTTTGGGACGCGTCTAACATCCGCCGCGCCACCGTTTCGTAAAGCCCCGCGACATGCTCTGGCGTTTGGCGCAAGCCCGTCTCCATCCACCAGCGCAGCAAGCTCGCAAATGCGCCCGCCAGAACCACCGCCGTCTCCTGCCGCCGCATCGGCGGCAGACCGGGCCGCAAACGTTTCAGATTGATTTCCGCGATCGCGCGCAACTTATCCTCGCGCGCGGCCTGCGTGCGCGCAAACTGCCCCGACGTCACCATCGACAATGCAAAGGCGCGTGCCGCAAGCACATGCGCAAACACTTCGCGTGCGGGCAGCATCGAATCGTAGTCGGGTCGCAAGTGTTGTGCCTGCGCATCGAAACCGGCCACCATCCCGCCGAACGACGTGATCAGAAAGTCGTCCTTGTCGGCATAGTGCTTATAAAACGTCGACCGCCCCACCCCCGCGGCCGCAGTCAACTTCCGTACCTCCAGCGCGTCGAACCCGTCTTGCGGCACCAGCGCCATCAACGCTTCCGCCAACGCCAGTCGCGTGCGATGCGACCGCCGGTCGATCGGTGTCGCCGGCCGCTCGCGCGAAATTTTCTTAGCCATCGCCACCCACAGTTTCGCCTCGGCCCTCGCCAGTCGCCACACACGATAACACGTCCCGCGCACGATACCGCACCGATCCAGAAAGCTCTGGACCGATCACCGGCTTGTCATTTCGCGAGGCAGGTCGAAGCTCTTACCGTCCCCGTGAACTTCGGCGTAGCGGAATTGACAATGCGAACCACAGCTGCAGCCGCGATCTTGCTCATCGCCACTGGAAACGCCTGGGCCGGGACCTGTCCGGCGCCCAAATTCACCGTCTCTGACGTGATCGTCGGCGACGGCTCGCTCGACCGAGGCTTTCCCGGCGGCATCAGCTTGGTGGATGTCGACGGCGACGGTGACATCGATCTCATGGCGACGCATGGCTTCGACCCGACGGCGAACAAATATGTGCCCGACCGCTCGATGCTCTACCTCAACGACGGCCAAGGCCACTTCACCCACGCCCTCGACAGCACTCTATCGAGCACGATCGGTCCCACCTCGGGCTCGACCTGGGGCGATGTCGACGGCGACGGCGACCTCGATGCGTTTGTCGGCACGGAGATCGGTGCGCTCGACGTTTTTTACCGCAACCTCGGCCACGGACGCTTCGAACGCCAAGAGCTTGGCGACGCCACAAAAACCAAAGGCAGCAACTTCACCGCCGCCTGGGCCGATATCGACGGCGACGGCGATCTCGATCTCTATGTCGGCGGCCCAACCTTGGAACCGCCAGCAAAGGCGCTCGTCTATCGCAATGACGCCGGCACATTCAAGCGCGTCACCAACACGCCGCTCGAGAATGGCGACAGCAATCCAGGTGCGGCCCTCTGGTCCGATCTTGACAACGACGGCGATGTCGATCTGCTGCTCGCCAACAGCGACATTGCGCGCCAAAGCAACCTGCCGCCGGCCGCCATCGAACATACGATTATCTATCGCAACAACGGCAATTGGAACTTCGAAGCTTCGACCGGCAACGATTTCCAAACACCAGCCTTCCCAGCGACCAGCGCCGCGCTGGGCGACGTCGACAACGACGGCGACCTCGACCTATTGCTCGGTCTTTACGCCGGCGACAAAGCCACAAAGCGAGATCGCTTGTTTCTGAATGACGGCAGGGCGCATTTCACCGAAAGCCGCGGCCTCATGCTGCCCGAACACGATCAAATGCAATTCGCCGTCGCCATGGCGGACTTCAATCTCGACGGCAATCTCGACCTCGTCGCGGCGAGTTACAATGCGCCGGTCCTCGTCTACGCCGGCGACGGCAAAGGCCGCTTCACGCCCGCAGCCGACGCCGGCCTCGCAATGCGCAAGCGGGCGCATTCCTCCATTGCCACCGGCGACGTCAACGGCGACGGCCGCCAAGACGTCGTCATCGGCAGCTGGGCCGAAACCGCGAAAGGCGAGCCCATGACGCTGCTTCTGAACGAAACCCCAAGCTGCGGCGCATGGAGCGAAATCACCCTGAAAGACGAACACCGCACGCCCAACCCGCCGGGCGCCCGCGTCACGCTCGTGACAAAGCGCACCGATGGCAGCGAACGCCGTCAATTGCGCGAATCCAGTGCCCAATCCGGATTGCGCGGCCAAAGCGCCAGCACCTTCCTATTCGGCATTCCCACCGGCGAAGTTTTGTCCTCGGCTGAAATCCGCTGGCCCGACGGCAAAACGCAATCCGCCACCGCGCTAAAACCGAACGCGAAGCAAATCATCGAGCGCCGCTAAGACAAACGCAGACTGCGACTGCATCGCACCGCGTATTCGGAGACACCGCCACCCATTGTGTCTCTCAAATCCGTTCCGCACGCCGCCGTGACTGGCGTGTCCGCCGCGCGCCCCCTACCAGGGCGGCGAAGGCAACACACCTCCGACGGGAACCGCAATGACACTCGAACGCGCCGGCGCGCTGGCATTGATATTCGGTACGATCGCCATGATGGGCGTCATGGCCGTTCACCCCTCGGGCCACGTGTCGAGCGACCCGGCGATTGCCGCCCACATGCTCATGGTCAATGTGATCGTCCACGCTTTGGCGATCGCCAACGCGCCGCTGCTCACCTTCGGCATCTTCGCGCTGACCCGCAGCATCGGCCTCGACCGGCCGTTGCCGGCCCTGGCCCTCGCCTTTTACGCCTTCGGCGCCGTCGCCGTGATGTGCGCGGCCATCATGAGCGGCCTCGTCGCGACGCGGCTGATCGAAGCCTCACGCGAAGCCGGCGCCGACACCGCGCTGCTGCACGGCCTGTCGCAACTCGAATGGTACTTGAACCAGTCCTTCGCCACCGTCCACGTCGCGCTGTTTTCTGTTGCGATTGCCTTACTGGCATTGAGCTGGCCCGGGAAAAACCTTCTCAGCGCCATCCTTCAAATCTCGGGCCTCGTGGTCGGCATCGGCGTCTTCGCCTGGCTCGCGTCGGGAACGTTGACACTAGACGTTCACGGCATGGGTGCCGTCGTGCTGATCCAAGGCGTCTGGTCGATACTCGCCGGCTTCGCCCTGCTGACGCGCCAAACACCATGAAGAAATCGGACGCCGGATTGTTGGAAGCCGGCGCCGCACTCGCCCTGCGCACCAGCATCACAGGGTGGGCACCGGCCGCGGCCCTAGCACTCGGCGTAACGCTGCCCGCACTGCCCGTGCTCAAGCAGAACTATCTATTGTTCCTCACGGTGCTTCTGATCCTTGCTTGGGTCAAACTGCGCGGCGAAACATGGGCAAGCTTCGGCCTCATCGTACCGGCCAAGTGGGGACGCATCGTCGGCTACGGCCTGCTGCTGTTCGCAGCCCAACTCGCTTTCAGCGTTCTGGCACTTCAGCCGATCGAACACGCCGTTGCGGCATTCACCGGCAGCGGCCCGAACAAAGCGGCACAAGTGTTGGGAGAACTCACCGGAAATTTTCCGCTGTTCGTCTTTCTTTTGCCGTTCGTTTGGCTGTTCGCGGCCTTCGGCGAGGAAGTTTTCTATCGCGGCTATCTGATGTCGCGCTTCGCACAGTTCATGGGCGAAGGAAAAATCGCCTGGACCGTTGCAGTCGTCGCTCAGGCCATCCTGTTCGGCGCGGCGCACGCCTACCAAGGTCCGCCGGGCATGGTGGGTGTTGCCATCGGCGCGCTGATCTCGGGCGCCGGAACCTTGATCTGGGGCCGAAACCTGTGGCCCGCCATCATCGCCCACGGCCTCATCGACACGCTCGGATTTACGCTGATCTACATGGGCAAGCTGGGCTCGCACGGCTAAAAAAACACTGCGATTATCGAAATAACATTCGCGCCGATCTGATACCACGCCGGCACCAACGGATCCCCCAAAGCTGCGATCAGCCAAGTGATAACAAATTGCGTCGAGCCGCCGAACACGGTGACAGAAATCGCATAGGCGATCGACAACCCGCTGGAGCGAACCGATTTCGGAAAGGCCTGCGTCAACAGCGCATAAAGCCCGCCATTCGCGACTGCCAAAATGAAATTCAATCCGAAATTGACAACGAGCAGCGTTTCGACGGTCGAACCCGACGCTGTCATCAGCACATAAGCCTGATAGACAATCAGAACGAAAAAGATCCGCGGCACCAAGATTGAAAGCTTCGTCCCGAGCCGGTCGGCAGCCCACGCCCCCAACGGAAAGCCCGCCAGCCCGGCTGCGTAACCGCACAAGGTTGCAAACATGCCAATATCGGGCGGCAGCTTGAGCGACGTAATCGCGTAACTCGTCATATAGCTCGATACATAAGTCGAAACGGTTGGTCCGACGATGCACAAAACGGCAAGAACGACCGGTGTCGAGTGGAACCTAAGCAGGTGTTTGAGGACGGCCACGCCGCTCTCGTGCGCTTCGTGTTTTTCCAGTGTCTCGGGAAGTACGCGCCGGATATAGAGCCCGATCGGACCGATCAAAATGCCGACTAAAAACGGGACGCGCCATCCCCAGTCGTAAAGACTCTCTGGCGACAACGTCGCCGCCAATGCGAGGCCGAAACCGGCACCCATAATGCCCGCGAGTTGCTGACTAATGCCCTGCCACGCCGTGAACGCCGCGCGCTGGTTTGCAGGCGCCGCCTCTAACAAATACGTCGTCGCCGGCCCCACCTCGCCGCCGCACGAGAAGCCTTGGATCAATCGCGCGACGATCAAAATAATCGGCGCCGCCCACCCGATTTGCGCGTAACCGGGTGTGAGCGCCACCAACCCCGTGCCCAAGGCCATCAAGCCGATGGTCAGCGTCATCGCAGCCTTGCGCCCGACCCGGTCGGCATAGGCGCCGATCACCGCCGCCCCGATCGGTCGCGTCAAAAACCCCGCCCAAAACACCGCGCTCGACAGCAGCAGCGAAATGAAAGGATCGTCGCTCGGAAAGAACGCTTTGCCGATCATCACGGCGAAAAACGTGTAAACGATGAAATCGTAGAACTCGAGCCAATTGCCGATGACGACCGCAATAACGGCCCTGGTCGGGATCGCCGTCGAAGCAGCACCTTCATCCGCCGTAACAGCTGCCCTGCTCATGCAATTTCCCTCGCGTCTCAGTCCGCGCGCCCACTTCGCGCAAACGACCCTAACGTGGTCGCACTGCAAGCGCGACCGCTTTCCCGCAGCCCAATCGTAATTCAATATGTCAGTGGCACCGGCACCCGCGACGGGGTTAATCTGAACCCCTCGCCCGACAAGGAAAGGCCCGCCCCATGATCGACGTCTATTATTGGCCCACGCCCAACGGCAAGAAAGTCACGATCCTGCTCGAAGAA
>JAIOQG010000068.1 GCA_021413465.1 Alphaproteobacteria bacterium
CAAGCGCCGTTGGGGCCGCTTCAGTTACGCTCTGGCTGCGATGAAGGCTCTCCTCTCGGCGCGGCCATTCGGCGCCGTGATTGCCATGAAGACTGGCGACGTGCGTGTGAAAACGCTACAAATCGCCGTCGGCAACGGCAGGCACTACGGCGGCGGGTCGATTGTGGAAGCGTCGGCTGCGATCGACGATGGGCACTTGGATCTCTACAGCCTGGAGGTTTCGGGCGTGTGGAAACTTGCTCTCATGCTGCCAGCGTTCAGGCGCGGCGTCCACGGCGCTTGGCGCGAGGTGCGCACCGCGCGTTGCACCGAATTCGAAATTCGCACCCGCCGACCGCGTCCCATCAACACAGACGGCGATTTGGTTACATTCACGCCGGCGCGGTTCACGATCCGCCGCTCTGCGGTTGCGGTGTTCGCACCCGCAAGTTGACCGTTCGGCCAAGACCCAAGTTGGACAATTCGAACTCCCAAGGGTTAATCCGTCGAGGCCGTCTCGCGCCAGGCTTGGCGTTGAAACTTCGAAATCTGTTGGCGCAGTGTCGCGACGTTCGCCGGGTGACCGCTGCTTGCCAAATCCGCCGTGAGTTTCGCGATGATATCGCTGTCGCCAGGGACTTCGAAATCAGCGCGATGAAGTTCGCGCGCGTAGGCGGTCAGTGCCTCGCCGTCCTTTCCCATCAAACGGCCCGCCCATAGTCCGAGCAGCACATTTCGCCGGGCAATGATGACGTTGCGCGTTTCGGCATCGATGCACCACACGTCCGTGTCGTCTTGCGTGGGGCGACTGTCGTTTTGATCTTTTGTCACGCCTCTCCTCCTTCTTGCAGGGCGCTCCGCCCGGCTGCAGTTTCCCGCGTTCTCCAGAGACTGTAGGCAACGCCCGCGCCGAGGATGGCGAACGTCACCGACAGCGACCAAACCGGCGGAAATTTTTCCAATCCCAGAAGGTCGCCGATGAATATCTTCGAACCGATGAAAACCAGCAGCGCGGCAAGTGCATATTTCAAGTAATGAAACCGATGGACCATCGCGGCGAGCGCGAAATACAGCGCCCGCAAACCCAGGATCGCGAAGATGTTCGACGTGTAGACGATGAACGGATCGGTCGTGATGGCAAAGATCGCCGGCACGCTGTCGACGGCAAAGATCACGTCCGCCACCTCGATCAAGACCAGGGTGAGGAAAAGCGGCGTGACGAACAGTACGGTCTTGCCGGCCGCATTGGGCTGGCGCACGAAGAAGCGCTCGCCATGCAGATGTTCGGTCACGTTGAAGCGCCGCTTCAGCCAGCCGACAAGCGGGTTGGCGCCGACGTTGTAGGTTTTGTCCGCCATCAAGAACATCTTGATGCCGGTGAAGATCAAGAATACGGCAAAAACATAGAGCAACCAGGAAAACTCAGCCACCAGTGTGGCCCCAATGCCGATCATGATCGCGCGCAGCAAAATGACGCCGAGAATGCCCCAGAAGAGAACTCGATGTTGATACTGCTGGGGTACGGCAAAGTAGCCGAAAATCATGGCGATGACGAAGACGTTGTCCAGGGCCAGCGTCTTTTCGACGACGAAGCCGGTCATGTATTCCATGCCGGATTGCTGACCGAGATAGCTCCATACCCAGACGCCGAACAGCAAACCCATCAGGATGTAACCGGCCGACAGCCCCAGGCTTTCGCGCACGCCAATCGTGTGGTTGTCGCGGTGCAAGACCCCCAGATCGAAAGCCAACAAAGCCACGACGATGGACATGAACGATGCCCACATCCATAGCGGCTTACCTAGAAAGTCGGCGAGTAGAAATTCCATGTGACCCCGAACCGCCGACAAGATCAACATGGACATCCGACATCGCGAAAGCTCGGCGTCGCTTTCACCAGAGGGGCCCGGATAAACGTCACATGGGATGGCGCCCACCAATTTCAAGGTTGCCGGCGCCGTTGATCCGCCGCCTTTGACCTTGAAATCGCCAAGTCACGCGGTATCTGCCACCCGGGGCAACTCGCAATCGATTCGTAACCATCGCACAACACCGGGATGACTATGCTCAATCCGTCGCCGCTCTTGGAGAATGTGAGGAAATTCATCGAATCGGACCACTTCACGCGGTTCGTCATGATTCTGATCGTCGCCAACGCGATAACGCTGGCGATGGAGACATCGCCGTCCGTCATGGCTGCGGCCGGACCGGCGTTGTTTTTGTTCGATTCGATTGTACTGGCGGTTTTTGTGATTGAGATCCTCCTTAAGCTTGCCGTCTATCGATGGCGGTTTTTCCTTTCGGGCTGGAATGTTTTCGATCTTGCAATCGTTTCAATCGCCCTTGTGCCGGCCTCCGGGCCGCTGGCGGTCCTGCGAGCCTTGAGAATTCTGCGCGTGCTGCGGCTCGTCTCTCTGATGCCGCAGATGCGCCGCGTGGTGGAGGCTTTGCTGCACTCCCTGCCCGGCATGGCTTCCATCGGCATGCTGATGAGCGTCGTCTTTTTCGTCAGTGCGGTCGTTGCGACCAAACTCTTCGGCGCGCTTCACCCGGGCTATTTCGGTACGCTTGGGGATTCGTTGTTCACGCTGTTTGCGATCATGACGCTTGAAGGCTGGGCGGAGATTGCCCGAGAGGTGCAAACGACCCATCCGAAGGCCTACTTGTTCTTCGTGCCTTTCATTGTGATATCGGTCTTTGCCGTTCTGAATCTCTTCATCGCGGTGCTGACAAACTCGATGCAAGAGATGCAAAAGGTCGAACTTCAGGCAGAGGAAGCCATCGCTTCGCGCCAAAGCAGCTTGCTGCTAACCGAGCTTGTGTCGCTGCGCAACGAGGTGTCGTCGTTGCGTGCGGCGTTGGAGGCGCGACAGGCGCGGTACGATCAAGAGGCGTGCCACGAAGCCTCCGGGGCGCCAGCTGAGCCGCGACCGAGCAATCGGCCGGCGGATTTTGCCGTTCGCGGCGACTAGCGCTCCATCAGCCGACGAAGAAAATGATGAAGGCCAGCGTCAATGTCGCGGCAAGGTGGCTCGTGAATGTCTCCTTGATCGGCTTCAGAACCAGGAGCGTTCCGAACAACACGAAGACGAACATCGAGAAAATGAAGGGAACCGACGTGCGGCCCTCTGGGCGCTCAACGGTGCGGGCGACGGTGGCCTAAAGCCATTCGGCGCTCGCCTGCCAGATATGTAGAATTCGGTTTGCGTTAGCTGCATTCGGTATCATTGCGATTGACATCGGCGCGCCGGCAACCATTTCACGCGCGGATGCACCGACAGGTGCAACGGTCGCGCCCAACGGAGGTTCTTCGATGTCTCGCTTGTTGCGTTTCGGTGCCGGCGCGCTTGTGGCCGTGTGGACCGCGGTCTGTGTTGTCGCCTACGTGATGGTGGAGGTCGTCGGCGAAGCGTTCGTCGCGAGTGCCGGCGCGGTTGTCGGTTCGCCGCTCGCGTCGCTGCTCGGGTTTCTTCACGACCTCGGCATGGTTCTCTTGGTACTCGTGTGGGTGATCGTCGCCTGGCTTATTTGGACGGCCGGCCGCTTCTTGGGCGCCCCAACGTCAACACGTTAGGCGCCGGTCAACGCGGCTGCACTGCGACCGCGACTTCGTTGCGACGCCAGAACGGCAAGGTCCATGGCGGGTCGTAGAGCCACGTTACCGGGGCACCGACCGGCGCCCATTTCGATGTTGCGAGTGCGCGAAGTAAATCGGCGGTCTTTTCGGCGATGGCCTCGGCGCTGCGGCTGTTGCTGAAGCGCAGGACCGCCATTGCGTCGCCCGGGACTTCGACAATTTCGACTGCCGGATTGTTCGGCTTCGGCAGCGTTTCAAGCGTATACTTCGAGGGCATGTAGAACCGCACACGCCATTTGCCGCTGGCGTCGCGCGATTGAGATACGGGCGCCGTCATCGCGATGCTTTCGCTTTTCGCGGCCTGCTGCGACACCGGCGCTGTCATCGCGATCGACGTGCGCGTCGTGTTATTGCCGAAAATGAAATCAGCGAGCAAGCGGAAGCCTGTCGAGCGCGCATCTTCTTCTTCGCCCGCGACGACGACTTCTGCGGCCAGCCGCTTTTCATATTGTCTGATCTCTACAACGCCGACTTTGTCGACGATATTGAACCTGGGTTCTTCGGTGTCGGCGCGTGCGGTGGGTGTCATGACCAATGCTATCGTCAATCCCACGGCGTATAGAGTTTTTCCCATCGAACCGTCCTCGCGTTTGAAAAAGCAATGACGCCCCGGCGGCGTTCGCCGAGGCGTCACCGGGAGAACCCGCAGCGACTTAGCTGGCGGGCAGGAGAACCTTGTCAATGACGTGGATGACGCCGTTCGACGCTTTCACGTCGGCGGAAGTCACGTTCGCGTCGTTGATCTTCACGCCCTTCGTTCCGTCGACGGCCAACGTGCCGCCTTGGAGCGTCGCGGGAGACGTAAGTTTCTTGCCGGCGAGTGCGGACGATTCAATCTTCGCCGGGATCACGTGATAGGTTAGGATCGCCGTCAATTTCGCCTTGTTCTCAGGCTTCAAAAGATCTTCGACGGTGCCGGCTGGAAGTGCCGCGAACGCTGCATTGGTTGGCGCGAAAACCGTGAGCGGCCCCTTGCCGTTCAGAGCATCAACCAGACCAGCGGCCTTGACGGCTGCGACAAGCGTAGAGAAATCGGGATTGGACGCAGCAACGTCGACGATCGTGCCGGCCGGTTTCGACATGCCACCGGCGTTGGCAATTCCTGAGATCGTGATCGGTGCGACGACGGCGATGGCCATTATCATTGAGCGGAAAAGCATTGTTTGAG
>JAIOQG010000083.1 GCA_021413465.1 Alphaproteobacteria bacterium
GGCTTGCGTTTCCTCGATGCAATGCGAATGGCGATGGGCCGTTCTTAGCATGCGGGTCGCCCACGCCAAATGTGCGGCGTTGCGCCTTGCTGGACAGGTGGGGGGCTATTCCCTATAACCCCGGGCCTTCAAGGCTTTGGCGGTTCGGCCGGGCCTTCGCGCATGGTTTAGCCTGGGTAGCTCAGTTGGTAGAGCAGCGGACTGAAAATCCGCGTGTCGCTGGTTCGATTCCGGCCCCAGGCACCAGCCTTCGCTTGCGAAGAAAAGCGAAGGCTGCCGCGCCGAAGCCCATAGGGCGAAGGCGGGCGATGGCACCCGCAAGCTACGGCTCGGCAAGCCTAATGTTTTTCCCTCAAAGTTCGCTCCGTGTACGGAGTGCTCCGCGCCTTCGAACAGTGATTGTTTGCTTCGTATTGATTCAACCGGCGATTGAGGAGAATTGGGACCCCGCATCAAACCGTAACAGCGTAACATTGGCTGTCTTGAGCCATAACTGCCGCAACGAAACCGTAACATTGTTACGGTTCAGCCGCAACATGGGGCAGGAATGCTGACCTATTTCTATTGGGTTCTGCACGCAGAGATTGAGGCGACGGGCGTCTCAAAAAATCACTACCTCCGCTTCTGTCGCGATGAGGTTGCGAAGGTTCAACAGGTTCAAGTGGCAGCGCCGAAATCGCGGCGGACATGACGCCGTTATATAGCACATTTGCGCGCGAAAATAAATCGGACCTAAGCCTCAACCGATCCCGGATCGTCCGGCGACACGACGTATCGTGTCACCACATTACGCAGCCGTTGCGCGGTGGCGTTGCGACGCCAGCGCGGCATCAACGGCGGCGACGAGGGCAGAAAGCGAAAACGGCTTTCTGAGCGCAATGTTCGCGCCTTGCTTGAGGGCGACGTCCAAGATATCGGCACCGGTGGGGCCGGCAACGCTTAGACCGCCGGAGATTGCGACGATGGCGATGTTCGGACGCGAGGTGCGCAATTGTCTGATCGTCTCCTCGCCGTCTTGCTCAGGCATCATCATGTCGCAAACGACGGCGTCGAAATCGAACGAGCCGAAGGCCTTCATGCCGGTGACGCCCTCGAGTGCAAACGCAACGTCGTGGCCGTGCTTCGTCAGCGCTTGCATCATGAGCGTTACGAAAAACTCATCGTCGTCGACCACCAGGACGCGGGCCATGTTCACTCTCTCCGTTTCGAGGCGCCTAGGGTCTCAGGTTCAAGTTTCGGACGCGTAAAGAAAATTCGCGGCCGGTGCATCACGTAAACGAAATCTAAACTATGATCCGGGCGGTGCTGTGCGACTCCGAGGAAATCGAGTAGCTCGCCGAGTCTCTGTCAGCGACGGCACACCAAGCCTGCAAAGCCGGCCCATGTCTCAAAGCGGTCCGGCCGGGGGATATGCATCGTGTCCCTGTCTTTTTCGCACCGTTGTACGCACGTTGAATGTCGCGAGGAAGTGTCCGTGTCAGGCCCCAAGCGGCCTATTCTGTACGCTCGACAAAGGTCGTGCCATCTGCGAGCGTCAAACTCCGCGATAAAGCGTGCAGGAGAGTATTTTGAACCAACGGTCATTGCGCGTGTTGGCTTCGATCGGGCTTGCCGTCGGAGGAGCGCTCGGCATTGCGGGGACGTTTGCCCCGACGGATTCGCTGCGCGGGCTAGCTTGGGGCGTCGATGGTGCCAGCTTGGTGATGGCGAGCGCGCTGCTGGTGCTGATCCAACTCCGGGAAGGCCGCGATCTCGCCGCGGCGGGCTTCTTGGTCTTCGCCGTTGGTCAGGGCCTCGTTGTTTCGGGCGCTCCCATGACGCTTGCCACAAGCGTGCCGTCATTCGGATCGGGCGCTGCCCTTTGGGCGGTCGCTTTGCTGCTCATCAGCGCGTCGGATGCCTTTCCGATCGTGGTCAGACTCTTAGGGCTGGCGGCATCGGTCTTATTCGCGATCGTGGCGATCCAGATATTCGCCGGCGCACAGATCCCGCCAACGGCCTCGCCCTTGCCGTTCTTTGCTTATCCGGTCTTCGTCGCGACGATGATCGGTTGGACTTGGACGCTACTGCGCGCGAAGACTTAGATTTTCGCGTTTTGACGATGCACCAGCAGCGAACTGCGAGACGGAAACACAGCGGCAGGTAATGCTGCCCCACACCAATTGCATTTCGCTTGAGCGCCGGGACACGATTACGTGTCACCGTGTTCCTTATGAGGTGAGAGAGCTTCAGGAGCGGGTGATCGGCGCCGCGCCTGTTTCGATGAAGCCGATCGAATAGGACGTGACATGCCACGCAAGATTGCCAGATCGGCGAAGACTGGCCGCTTTGTGTCGGCCTTTACGGCGAAGCGCAATCCGAAGTCGAAGGTCCTTGAGACGGTGAAGAAGAAACCGCCGAGGAAGCTGCGCTAGAAGCGAATCGCGAAAGCATGATAAGGGCGACTTCGTTGCCACGACAGGATTTGAGCCATGACGTCGCCCAAGGATGAAATACCCGTAGCCCTGAGGCCCGCCCCCGGAAGAGTGGGCGTCGGGAACAACCAGCCGAACGTCATCAATATCCGCTGCCCTTATTGTCGTCACAATGGAAGCTTTGGCGGTTTCGCTGGAGACCGACACCATGACATTACATGGCAGCAGCATTGGGGACTTGTCACCGAGGGCAAGAGTCCAGGACCTCGGTCGACGGCCGCGCAAGCAGGGCTTCGCTGCTGTCCGAATCCGAAATGCGATGGCCTGGTATTTGTAATTCAGTCAGGCGGCGCACTGCTGCGGAGTTTTCCTTCTGAGACGAAGGAGTTCGACCCGGCGGGCATTCCCGAAGAAGTCGCCAGGTGCATGTCGGAAGCAATTGAATGCCACGCGCAGGGCTGCTATCGCGCCGCTGCGTTGATGGTTCGACGCGCGCTCGAGGAACTCTGCGAGGACAGAGGTGCGAAAGGTGCGACACTTGAGGCTCGGATCGAGGCACTGAGCGCCAGCATTGTAATTCCAAAGGGGCTTATCGATGGCGCACACGAGCTCAGGTTCTTAGGAAACGACGCCGCCCACATAGTAGCAAAGCAGTACAAGAACATAGGCAGGGAGGAGACTGATCTCGCCATCGATGTCGCCCTAACGCTGCTTCGGGCGACCTATCAAACGGTGGATCTCATCGCGCGCCTTAAGGCACGCAAGGGGAGCAATCCTTCGCCAGCGTGACAGAATCCACGATGACGATCAATCGATGGACGCTCCGATACTTCGGGGGACACGTCAAAGACGGACGCATGAACGATGAGTTCATTACGTGTCCCCTGGATTTGCGCGTTGCGCCATTCGTGAAGCATCGGCGAAACGCTAAGGTCCGAGCGGTTGGCGATGCGGACAAGACGATGTCGATGCCATTCGAGTAGGATTCAGATGCTCGCTGCCGATTGCACTTGCTCATCGCGCAGTCAATTAAGTACTATGTCCCTGTCATTCCTCCTGTAATTGCCAATTATGTACTGTGCCCCCCATAATTCCTGCATAATTCCTGGGCTGTCGCAACATTCGAGAGTTTCTCATTACCCTAGGCGGGCTTTACCGGCACGCAGCGGATCCATTCGCCAAGATTACCTTCGAGCCAAGCTCTCATTCGCTCAGAAACCCAGTGGATTGAATGCTCTCTAAAGATGTCGGCGTTAGGCGCATGATCGAGCCTAAACCTGTTGGACCCCATTAGTTGTAGGCCTGGGGTCGATGGCACACTGAAGGCCCAAATCGCCGGCATCAATGCGGCTGTCCGATCGCAATTCTTACGTTTGATGATATAGTTTTCCGGTTCTCCAGACGCTGGATAGCATTGCGGCTCCGGCGCAAGCACGTCCCATTTGTGCCAATCAAGCCGCACCACCTTCACGTATCTGGCGCGAGTAAATTGCAGCCCCGTGAGACAGCCTGTTTCCATTTGTTCTTTTGTCGCTTCGGTGACCACGATAGCGTCGAATAGAAAAGTGATGGGCGGTATGAATGGCCCTGTCCGCTCAACCTCTACTACTGGATTGTCTTCCTCCTGCCGCGTCGCAAGAAGCCCATTTCTGAGAATATCTCCATAGTCTCCCCATGGAGCGTGGCTGCCACGCAATTGGTAGAAATGAGCCATTGGCGGATGGTCCACCCCTTCGCAGTTAAAGTGAGCTTCCTACAAAGCGCAAATGCCCCCAACGTTTGTAATGCGGACCCACCAAAATCTGGGGTCGGAGTGGAGTTCGTTCGACCGAGTGCGCATCCGCTTGCCGTCAAACGCTCCGTTCAGTGGGCCGCGAACGCGGCGATGTCGCGCGCCGTGTCGCGGCTGATGTCGGGGCAGGCGATTGCGAAGATCTCCGCGCCGTGGGTGGTGCCCATCGACTGGCGGCAACGCGCGCGGACGCCGTTCTTGATGAGCAGGCGATAGAAGCCGATGCCTTCGTCGCGCAGCGGATCGCACTCGTTGACGTGGATGACCGTCGGCGGCAGGCCTTTCACGTCGTCGTCGCTTGCAAAGCCCGGCCAGGCGAGCGGATTGCGGGCGCGAAAGGCCTCGATGCCGTAGGCCATGGCGCCGCGGTTGTTGTGCAGTTCGAGCAGGATGCCGTTGTTTTCCGTCGACGAAGGATTCTGCGGCAGCGGCCACTCGCCCGCGATATAGGGACAGAGCGCGTAGAGCCCTTTGATCAAACCGAGATCGCCGTCGCGCTTCAGCTTTAGGCCCGTGGCCAGCGTCAAGTTGCCGCCACCGCTTTCGCCGGCGACGACGATGCGCTTCGCATCGATGTTGAGCCGGTCCGCATGCGCGTGGACCCATTTCAAGCCCGCCACGCAATCGTTGAGGCCGGCTGGGAACGGCGCCACCTCGGGCGCGGAGGATTGGCGGATCGCGTTGCGGAAGTCGACCATCGCCACCGCGACGCCTTGAGCGGCAATGATGCGGCCCCAGGCTTTGTACATGCCGTCAAAGCACGACATGACCTGCATGCCGCCGCCGTGAATGTAATAGACGCAAGGCAAGCGTTCGGCCGTGTCGGGACGAATGACCTGAATCTTGATC
>JAIOQG010000128.1 GCA_021413465.1 Alphaproteobacteria bacterium
GCACCGTTTCACCCTTCCCGCCCCAACGTGGAGAGGAGGTTTGTTTTCTGTGGCGCTATCCCTGGGGTCGCCCCCGCCGGGCGTTACCCGGCGCCATGCTTTCAGTGGAGCCCGGACTTTCCTCCAGGAACCTTCTGAAGGCCCCCAGCGGTCATCCAGCCCTCTGGCTCGGCTGCATAGATGGCATGTCAGGCGATGCGGTCAAGCATCTCGTTCAACGCCTTCAGCCGCGCCACCGTCTCGCCGTCGGCAACGCCGTCGAAATTCGCCGGCCGGAAATGCCGCTGAAACGCGCTCACCACAATCTCGGTGCGCTCGTCGTACGTGCCGTTAACGTCGATGCCGTAGCCGAACGTCGCGAGCCCCGCTTGCAACGCAATCACGCGCTCGCCCGACGCGCCGCGCGCCAACGGCGCCTTATGCGCGGGCGGCGCATCGACCCAAACGCCAAGCCCCACCGTCGCCAACCGCTTCCACGGAAACAACTCGCCCGGATCCGTCTTGCGCCCCGGCGCGATGTCGGAGTGGCCGATGACATTGCGCTTGGGGATGGCATGCCGCCCCACGATCGCCTTGCTCAAACGAATGACGGCCTCGATCTGCGCTTCGGGAAAGTCGCGATAGCCGAACTCGTGCCCTGGATTGACGATCTCGATCCCGATGGAGCGCGAATTGATGTCGCTCTCGCCCCGCCAATGCGAAACGCCGGCATGCCAGGCGCGCAGCTGCTCGGGAACATGCGCATAGATCGTGCCGTCCTCGTCGATCGTGTAGTGCGAACTGACCTTCGCTTCGGCGCTCGTCAACCGCGCCACCGCCGCCTCGCACGACTGCATGCCGGTGTAGTGCATGATCAAAATATCGGGCCCCGCAACACCGACGCGTTCGTTGAAATTGGGCGACGGCCGCTCGACGATCTTCATCTGATAATGGGCTCCCGTAGGTGCGTGCGTTCGCGCAACGACACGATGGTAACGCCGGCCAAAGTGATCGCGCCGCCGATCACGATACGCCACGTCAGCGTTTCCCCCAACAGCACCACGCCCAAAACCACCGTAAAAAGCGGCGACAGCAACGTCAGCGGCGTCACTTTCGACACCTCATAGCGCTGGATCAAATAATAAAACCCCGCATGCGCCACCATACTCGACATCAGCGCGACATAGGCGATGCCGCTCCACTGCGCCAAGCTCGCCGTGCGCGTCGCCTCCACCTGCCCGCTTTCGAACACGAGCGTCAGCAGCAAAAGAAACGGCCACGAAATCGTCGAGATCAGCGCCTGCATCTCGAACACGGGCACGTCTTTGATGCGCCGCATCAAGATGCTGGAGAACGAGCCCACGAACGCCGACGCCACCACGACCAAAAAACCATCGAGATAGCCGATCACGCGCGGATCGAACCCGATCACCATCACTCCCGCGAACGAAAGCGCAATCCCCGTCCAACGCCGCCAGCGCACGACCTCCCCCAGAAACACGATCGACATGATCGTCGCAAACGGCACGCCGAGCTGACTGGCGATCGCCACCGTCGACACCTCGCCGGCCATCTGCAGGCCCAAAAACAGCAGCGCGAAATTGAGCGTGCCGCCGGTGATCGCGATCCAGAAAATCTGCTGCATCTTGCCCGGCTGCCAACGCAGCCACGGCACCATCATCGCACTGATGAAGATGAATCTGAGCCAGGTGAATTCGAGCGGCGGGAAATGCTTAAGGCTCGCCGACGCCGCGACGATCGCAAACGCCCAAATCAGATTGATGAGCAGCAAAAGACCGAGATCGCGGGTGGGCATGCGGGCGCTGTTACTTTCCGACTTTCAATGTCGCGCTACCCTTCGCGACCAGCTCGCCCGCTTCGTTCCTGAGTTCCGCTTCCGCAAACGCGATCGACTTGCCGCGATGGCGCACCCAGCCTTCGCCGGTCAACACGCCCTTATCCGCCCGCCCGATGAACGACGTCTTGAGTTCGAGCGTCACCTGCGGCGTCCCCGCCTCGCGATGCGTCAACCGCACCGCGTGCCCGCACAGCGCGTCCAGCATCGCCGAAAGGAAACCGCCGAATATGCGCCCGCCGCGATTGACGAAATTGTCGCCGGCCACGAACGAAGCCCGGATGTAGCCGCGTT
The DNA here is from genome assembly GCA_021413465.1 of Alphaproteobacteria bacterium. Taxonomy (GTDB): domain Bacteria; phylum Pseudomonadota; class Alphaproteobacteria; order Micropepsales; family Micropepsaceae; genus SZUA-430. Next base: position 2,129 of record JAIOQG010000128.1, read on the forward strand.
CCCGGTCGATCGCGAGCACCGTCTTGCCGAGAGTCTTGGCCGCAGCGGACTCGGCCTCGCTCCCCGCAACCCACGCCTCTTCGCTCAACCCGCGATCCCCCGCTCTTTCTTGACCTTGTCGTAGGCACCGTTGATCGCCGCCAACTTCTCCGTCGCCAAACGCACGAACTCGGCCGGCACCCCGCGCGCGATCATGCTGTCGGGATGGTTCTCGCGAACGAGCTTGTGATAGGCGCGCTTCAGATCGTCGTTGGAAACCGAATGCTCGACGCCCAGAATGACATAAGGATCTTCCCCATCGGCACCGAAATGCGACGCCCGGATGCGCTGAAACTGGCCTTCCGAAAAGCCGAAAATGTCGGCGACGCTGCGCAGATATGCTAACTCGCCTGGGTGCAGGCTGTGGTCCGCTTTGGCGATCGCGAACAAGCTGTCGAGCAGATCCTCAAGCACCCCCGGCCGCGTGCGGAACAGCCCCGCAAGCTGGCGCGCATAAGAGTCGAACCCCGCCACATCCTGCTTGGCGAGATTGAACAAATGCCCCACATTCGCCTCTTCCTCGCGCGGCACAGGGAAGACACGTTTGAAAACCTCGACCTCATCGCGCGTGACCGTGCCGTCGGCTTTCGCAAGCTTGGCCGATAGCGCAATGACGCCGATGGTAAATGCAATTTCGTCGCGTTCCGGAAACCGGCGCTCGCCGTGGTCGTCTGTGCTGTCGCCGTCGCGCCGCCGCCGCCCGTCGCGGTCGACAAGCACGTGGCCTGCAAGCCCGCCCAGCAACGCGCCGATCGGTCCCCCAATCGCCATTCCCGCCGCAACGCCGGCAATTTTGCCCCAGACCGACATGTTCATCCCGTCCTACATTAGTCTGTCATCGCTGGCGACCGGAGCAAAGCTATGACCGCGCCCACCGGACAGTGGCACATCTGGATCGACCGCGGCGGCACGTTCACCGACATCGTGGCGCTCGCCCATGACGGCCACGTCCACACCGCCAA
>JAIOQG010000129.1 GCA_021413465.1 Alphaproteobacteria bacterium
GACGATTCGCGCGATGGCGACCCGACGGTGCAAAAACTCGAAGCGCTGGCCGCCGAAAAGACCGGCAAGGAAGCCGGCGCCTACATGCCGAGCGGCACCATGACCAACCTGGTGGCGATGCTGACGCACGCGCAGCGCGGCGGCGAAGTTCTGCTGGAAGAAGGCTCGCACACGCTGAGCTCGGAACTAGGCGGGATGGCTGCGCTCGCCGGGCTTTTTTACCGCACCATACCCGGCACGCGCGGCCGCATGGACCTCAATGTCCTGCGCGAGAAAATCAGGGGCACGCACCGCAACCAGATGGGCACCGGGCTCGTCTGGATGGAAAATACGCACAACCTCGCGAGCGGGGCCGTGCTGCCGCTCGATTACATGGCCGAAGTGTACAAGCTGGCACGCGAAAAGGATGTGCCGGTACATATCGACGGCGCGCGGCTCTTCAACGCCGCCGCCGCGCTCAACACCACCGCCAAAGAAGTCTCGCAGCACTGCGACAGCGTGTGCTTCTGCGTTTCCAAGGGCCTGTCGGCGCCGATAGGCTCGGTGCTGTGCGGAAGCGAAGAGTTCATCGAGAAGGCGCGTGCGTTCCGCCGCATGGTCGGCGGCAACATGCGCCAGGCCGGCCCGCTCGCCGCCGCCGGCATCATCGCGCTCGAGAACATGGTGGCGCGCCTTCCGGACGATCACCGCACGGCGAAGCGGCTCGCGGTGGGACTGCACAAGATCGATGCCAGCATCGTCGATCCGGCGCTGATCGAAACCAACCTCGTGCGCGCGAGCGTGCGCGCATGCGCGCACTCGGCAGCCGAACTGTCGAAAAAACTCGCGGAAAAAGGCGTGCGTGTCGCCCCGGGCGCGGGGCCGGAATTGCGCTTCGTCACCCACCGGCATATCAGCGAGGCCGATATCGATTCCGCACTCGTCGCCTTTGCCGAAGCGTGGAAAAGCAAGTGAGCCGCAAATAAATCCTTGTCAATATTCCAGACCTCGAAATCACGCACCCTCGCGGTTACGCCATGAAGTCAAGAATGTTGATCGATGGGTCGCCGTTCTCCATCGGCGAGATCAGCCTGCACTTTCAGTACTTCCTGGATGACGGCCCGCCGCACGCTTGGCTGGACATTCACTCGGACTCGGAAAACGAACGTCTGGCAGGAGTGGCTATCAACTGCCTGAACATTGGAGACATACCCCGTGTGAGCGGCATCTACGGCAGAACGTTCACGTTCGGTCAAACGGACGAGACCGAAGGCGCCGAACTCAGTGAGAGCGTGTTCTGGAGACCAGGTCAGAATACGTTGGAACTCTCAACCGTTCATCTGCGCTTCGGCGCGCCTCAAGGCGAACTATTGCCCATCGAGATCGTCGCAACGTGTTCGGATCACAAGGGAACGCAGGGTATCGCCGTGACCATCACTGGTGAGGCTGTAGTTGCTTCAAAGTCGCATGAGGCCTAACCTCGCGATCGAGGCTAGTCTCAACGGTATGGCAGCGCCCGTCCACTATCCCGGAGAAAACCAATGAGCACAGTACTGTGGGCGAATTTCCTTCTCAACGGCATCGTCACATCGGACGAAAGCGACAAGCCCGCCCTTCACAAGCACGCGACGAAGCTGGACGGGATCTGCCTGGATACCAGCAAGCTTTCGTTCGAAGCCATCTGCGATTCGACCGATGTAACGTTCAACCTCGGTGACGAGGAACTGCCGGAAGGCATGGCCTCCACGAACGAGGTCATGGCAAAGAGCGGTGTTTGGATGGATGGAGCCGAAGCCGTTCGAATGCTTACTGCCGCGCTCGCCCACATTCAGGAGAAGCAGACTCGCTTTGGCCTGTTGAAGAACGACTACGAGCAGGTTGTTTCTGAACTCGAAGAAAGCATCACGCACGCGAAGGCCGCAGCCTCTTCAGGCGGAAAGTTCAACTTCTCAATCGTAATGTAGCGTCACCCAGCCCTGCTATCGCGCGGATACCATTCATCCGCAGCTAGATGATTTTCTTGCGGATCGCCGTCACGGCGATCTCGGCGATGATGACCACCGCGAAGATCGCGACGAGCACCATCGCCACGCGGTCCCACTGAAAGAGGTTCATCGCGGTGTCGAGCGCCATGCCGATGCCGCCGGCGCCAACTAGTCCGAGCACCGCGGATTCACGCACGTTGATGTCCCAACGAAACAGCACGACCGACCAGAACGCGGGCTGGATCTGCGGCCAGTAGCCCTTGGTCAGGACCGAGAACCACGGCGCGCCGGTTGCCTGCAGCGCTTCTATGGTG
>JAIOQG010000130.1 GCA_021413465.1 Alphaproteobacteria bacterium
GCCGGCGCCATCGGCAGCCAAGGCTCGCCGTACGAGAAACCGATATTCGGCTTGCCGGAAACCCAGGGCATCGGCGTACGGCAGGGATCGCGCCCCTTCGCGTACGGGAAATAGAGTTCACCCACCGGATCGCGAATTTGCGCCCGCTCGATAGGCCCATCAGGCAGGCCCAATTCCTCGCCCTGATACATGAGGACGGTGCCCTTGAGCGTCATCATCAGCGCCAGCGCCAGCTTCGCCAACGCCGGATCGGCCTCCATCGTTCGGCCGTAGCGCGTAACGGTGCGCACCACATCGTGGTTCGAGAACGTCACGCACGGCCAAAGCCTGGCGATGCCGTCCAGAAACTCATAGTGCTTGGCGAAGACGTCCGGCTTGAACGTGCGGTCTTCGAGAAACGTGAACGTATAGCCCGTGTGCAAGCCATGATCGGCACCGGCGAAATGGCCGAGCAACCCAGGCTCCTCCGAAAACTCGCCGAACACGAACCGGTTGTCATACGCATCGACGGCCGCGCGAATCTTGTCGAGCACCGTGCGGTTCTCCGGCAGATTGCTGTCGCGAACGCGCCGCTGCAGGTTCGGCGCGTGCGCCCAATGATGCGCGGTGCGTTCCACCATCGGCACGGCCGGATTGTCGCGCAGCTGCGCGTCATGCAGAAAACTGTTCGCGACATCGAGACGAAACCCGTCGACGCCGCGATCGAGCCAAAACCGCAGCACATCGAGCGCCGCCGCCAACGCTTCCGGGTTGTGCAGATTGACCTTCGGCTGCTGCTTCAAAAACTTGTGAAAATAATACTGCCGCCGCAGCGGGTGATACGACCACGCAGGACCGCCGAACACACTCAGCCAATTGTTCGGCGGCGTGCCGTCTTCGCGCGGATCGGCCCAGACATACCAATCCGCCTTCGCTCCCTCGCGCGATTTCAAACTCTCGAGAAACCACGGATGCTGATCGCTTGTATGGCTCAGCACCTCGTCGAGAATGACCTTAAGCCCGCGCCGGTGCGCCTCGCGCACCAACCGCTCGAAGTCCGCCATGGCGCCGAACAGCGGCTCGACGCCGTTGAAGTCGGCGACGTCGTACCCGAAATCCCGGTTGGGCGAGGGATGGATCGGCGACAACCAAATCGCATCCACGCCAAGCGCCGCGACGTAATCGAGCTTCGACTCGATCCCCTTCAGGTCCCCGATCCCGTCGCCGTTGCTGTCGCAAAAGCTGCGCGGATAGATCTGATAGACGACCGCACCCTGCCACCATGGCGTCATGGCGCGGCGATCAGGCGAGATCGATGCGCTCGATGATACGGCTGACAAGGCCGTAAGCCTTGGCCTCTTCCGCCGACATCCAATAATTGCGATCCGTATCCTCGGTCACTTTAGACAACGGTTGGCCGGTCTCTTCCGCAATCGTACGGTTGATGCGCTCTTGCGCCTTCATGATCTCTTCCGCTTCGATGACGATGTCGGACGCGGTGCCGCGAATACCGCCGAGCGGTTGGTGCACCATAAAGCGCGTGTTCGGCAAACAGAACCGATGCGCCTTGTCCGCCGCGAGATAGATGTGCGTACCCGCAGACGCGACCCAACCGGTGCCGATCGTCTTCACCTTGGGCCGCAGCGACTTGATCATATCGTGGATCGTATCGCCCGATTCCACGTGCCCGCCGGGCGAGTGGATGACGATCTTGATGTCCTTATTGGGATCTTCCGCCGCCAGCGCCAACAGATTGGCCGTCACGCGCTCGGCCATCTTCATATCGACTTCACCGAAGATCAGCACCGTGCGCGACTTGAAAAGCGCCTGCGAAATGGCGGTAAACGGCGCCGGTTCCGGCGTCTTGGGGGTTTCTTCGGCGTCCATGCGAAAGCGCGAGTCCATGGAAGAGCGTCCTTGATTTGGGGGATTCGACAGCGGGTTTAGCACCTGACCGCCGCACGGCCAAGACCGTCAATTCACGCCCACAACCTTGGCCAAAGTCGGCCCGATTTCGGCATTGATGACCAGATCGGCCATATGATCGAGCTCCGTCGGGTCGCGGTTCAAAATCACGAGCCTAGCCCCGGCCCGCTTTGCCGCAATCGGCAGACCGGCCGCCGGATAGACCACGAGAGAAGAGCCGACCGCCAGAAACAGATCGCAAGCCAATGCCGCCTCAGCCGCACGCTCCATCTCTTCTTCGGGCATGGCCTGCCCGAAGGAAATCGTCGCGGACTTCACTATGCCGCCGCACGCCGAGCATAACGGCGGCTCCTTTGTTGCAAGAAACACCGGCTCGATGTCATCGAACTCGTGCCGCAACCCGCAAGACAAACACTTGGCGTAGGTCGCGTTGCCGTGAACCTCGATCACCTTCTCCGCCGGCACGCCGGAGGCCTGATGCAAGCCATCGATGTTTTGGGTCACGACGTCGCTGACCTTGCCAATCTCCACCAACCGCGAGACAGCCCGATGACCGGCATTGGGCGTAGCACTCTTCAAGGTCGCCCGCCCGCTGAACAGACGCGTCCATGCCTCGACGCGCGCCTCGCGAGAGCGGACGAATTCGTCGAAATAGATGACGCGGTTTTTGCTCCAAATGCCGCCGGGACTGCGGAAATCGGGAATGCCTGACTCGGTCGAAATACCGGCCCCCGTGAAAACGACGGCGCGGTGCGACTTTTGAATCAGCTTATGAAGTTCATCACTCATCGGCCGCACAAGGCGTTAGTGGCTCATCGCAAACGGATGCAACCCCCATTGCCACGCAAAAGCAACGAACACAAGA
>JAIOQG010000131.1 GCA_021413465.1 Alphaproteobacteria bacterium
ACGCAACCTGGTCTTGAGCCACGCCACCGGTACCGGCGAGATGCTTGGCGACAAAACCGTCCGCCTCATCCTGACGCTCAAAATCCTCGGTCTCGCGCGCGGTTTTTCCGGCATCCGCTGGCTCGTCATCGAGCGCCTCAAAAAATTCCTCGACTACGATCTGCTGCCGCAAATCCCGGTGAAAGGTTCGGTCGGTGCCTCGGGCGATCTTGCGCCGCTTGCTCATCTCGCTTGCGCCCTCATCGGCGTGGGCAAAGTGAAGTACCGCGGCTACGAAGCCAACGCGAGCGACGCGCTCCAGCGTGCCGGCCTCGAACCGCTCACGCTCGAAGCCAAAGAAGGCTTGGCCCTCATCAACGGCACGCAAGTCTCGACGGCACTCGCGCTCCAAGGCCTGTTCGCAGCCGAAAACATCTTCTCCGCCGCTCTTGTCTCCGGCGCGCTCACGACCGACGCGATCAAGGGTTCCGACACGCCGTTCGATCCGCGCATCCACGCCGTGCGCGGCCACAAAGGTCAGACGGATGCCGCCGCCGCGCTGAGATCTTTGATGGCGGGCAGCGAGATCAGGCACAGTCACGAACACGGCGACGACCGCGTGCAGGATCCATACTCCATCCGCTGCCAGCCGCAGGTGATGGGCGCCTGTCTCGACGCGCTGCGTCACGCGGCCACGACGCTTGAGATCGAAGCGAACGCCGTCAGCGACAACCCGCTCGTCTTCGCCAAGGAAGGCGACATCCTCTCAGGCGGCAACTTCCACGCCGAACCGGTAGCGCTTGCGGCCGACCATCTCGCTTTGGCACTCGCCGAAATCGGCGCGCTTGCCGAACGCCGCATCGCGCTCTTGATCGACAAGAACCTGACGGCGGGCCTGCCGGCGTTCCTCGTCAAGGACGGCGGCCTCAACTCCGGCTTCATGATCGCGCACGTGACCGCGGCGGCCTTGGCCTCCGAAAACAAGTCGCTCGCCCATCCGGCCAGCGTCGACTCGCTGCCGACCTCGGCGAACCAAGAAGACCACGTCTCGATGGCAACCTTCGCCGCCCGCCGCCTCTCCGATATGCATGCAAATTCAAGCGGCATCATCGCGATTGAGCTTTTGGCCGCCGCCCAAGGCATCGAGTTCCGCCGTCCGTTGAAGTCGTCGGCGATCCTCGAAGCGGAACACGCAGCCATCCGCGAACAAGTAGCGCCATACGATAAGGACCGCTTCTTCGCCCCCGACATCGCCGCCGCCCGCGCTCTTGTTGATAGCGGCCGCTACCGCGCCACCGTCGACGGCCACATCCACTTGCCCTCCGGCACATGAGCGCACCCCCGCTGTTCCACCTGACGCGAGGCTCCGCGCCGCTGCTCGTCAGCTTCCCGCATTCGGGCACCTACATCCCGCCCGACATCGCCGCGCAGATGACGCCGCTAGCGCTCACGGTGCCCGACACCGATTGGCACGTGCCGCTGCTCTACAAATTCCTCGACGCCGTCGGCGCCTCGCGCCTCGAAGCCACCCACTCGCGCTACGTCGTCGACCTCAACCGCCCGCCCGACGACAAAGAACTTTACGCCGGTCAAAAGAAGACCTGCCTTGTGCCGTTGGACAGCTTCGCCGGCATGTCCCTCTACCGCGAAGCGCCGTCATCTGACGAAATTCTTGCCCGCAAGATATTCTGGCAGCCCTACCACGATGCCCTCGCGCAGGAACTCTCGCGCTTGAAAGCAGTCCACGGCAGCGTAGTCCTTTGGGACGCCCATTCGATCGAAAGCGTTCTACCGTCTCTGTTCGAGGGCCGCTTGCCGGATCTCAATCTGGGCACGTTCGACGGCAAGTCGTGCGACAACGACATCGTGCAAGGCGTGTTCGACGCTGCGACGCAAAGCGGCTTCAGCGCCGTCCTCAACGCCCGCTTCAAGGGCGGATACATCACGCGCCACTACGGCAACCCGAAACAAGGCGTGCACGCGATCCAACTCGAAATGGCGCAAACGATCTACATGGACGAAGGCCCCCCCTTCACCTTCCGCCCCGACCTCGCAGCGAAGGCGACGACTGCGATCA
>JAIOQG010000132.1 GCA_021413465.1 Alphaproteobacteria bacterium
ATCATCCGGCTGCATATTATTCACGTGGAATTGTCTATGGGCATGTGCGCGATTGGGTTCGTGCGATCGAAGACTTTTCGCGCGTCGTCGTTCTCGATCCGACAAGCCGCGATGCTTATTACCTTCGTGCCTTGGCATACGAGATAGCGGGGCTCGACGAGCAGGCACTTGCCGATTATTCGAAAATGATCGAACTCAAACCCTCCGACATCGACGCGTATGCCGAGAGGCGAACCATAAACCGCAGGCTGGGAAATTTCGACGCGGCGGCGGCCGACGCCGGCGCCTTGACATCTCTTGCGAGTAAATCCGAGACACCGTCGCCGACGACGACGGCGGTTCAGCCCTATACCGGGGAGGTGTATGTCCTCGACTGCATGCTCAGAGACGGCAGTTCCGTGCCCGGCTATATGCACGCGCGCGAAGAGGGAAAGCCTGCGGACTACGACTACTCGCTTTGGCAGCGCGATCCGAAGACCGGCTATTGCAAGGACGAAGTTGAGGCACAGCACCGCCGGAACATTCTGGCGAATCAGGAGGCGCTCAAACGCAAGCTCGAATCGGAATCAAATGAGGCACGGCGCGTCGGCGCGTCCTCGGTGACCGCAGTCAGATCGTCGGCAGAAAGCCCGCGCGGCTATTGGCTGGAAGACGTCATGCGCGACAAAGCAATCAATCGATCGGGCCGTCAAAGCGATGACTTATCGGCCGCCGGCAAACCCATCCTTCCGCCCGAGGAACCCGAATACACAAGCCGCTTGAGGGCGCCAGCATACGATCCGAGCACTCCGTCGGCTGTCGTAACCCACATGGATGCGGAGACCTGCTATCGGACAACACCGCGGGCACCCGGCAGCATCAACAACATGGACACACGCTACAACCCGTATGAAACCACGAGCGAAGCGTTGCACGGACGCGGCAGGCGCTACGATCCTTACGCAACGCAAGACAGTTGGGCGTATGACCGTGCAAATCCCTATGCGATTGCGCCACAATACAAATATGGCGTCACCAATCCCCGGTCGCCTTCGGGGACTTACTACAATCCGTCAACGACACTGGGCGGCGGGCCGCAACCGAACAATTGGCAGACCAACAGGTACGATCCCTATGGCACGCAACGAAAATCAACGCCGATGAGTGGCTTGAACCAGGTTCCGCTCGTGCCATTGAACCCGCCTAGCAATTGCCCTCGGCAACCGACCTCGATTTTGAATTCCAACGGCAAACAGTGTTGAGTGCCAGGTAAGCCGTATGCGTCGTGGTCGGCGCAACTCTATTTCAGGGGCGTGCTGGCGCTCAAGACGAGGTCGGCGGCCTTGGCGTCATCCCATGCTGCTGGGCCGACTATACGGCCGCGCTCGCGACCCTCGCGGTCGATAAGAATCGTCGTGGGCAGGCCAATGACGTTGAAGCCGCTTTGCGCTTCCATTGTGGGGTCGACGAAGACGCCCAGGTTCTTGATTTCGTTTTCGTCGAAAAACGCGCGCACCTTGCTCGGCCCACCGCTATCGAGGCTTAGGGCTATGACCACAACGCCCAAGGGCGCCAATTGCTGCTGAAGATGGTCGAGCGTGGGCATCTCCTCAACGCACGGCGCGCACCATGTCGCCCAAAGATTAAGGACGACGACGCGGCCGCGGAAGTTTTCAAGATTTAGTTTTTCCCCGTTTTTGCCGAGAAATTGCACCGACGGGGCCATCTTAACCTCACGCGCCGGGATGAAGTTTTCTATGCCGCCCAGCTTGTCTAGCGGCTCTTCCTCGTCGTTCAGGCCGGAGAGCATGTAGACGGCGAACGCCGCCGCCGCCACAATGGCGCCAGCCAAAACAATCAGAACAAGTCGGATGCTCGTATTCATTACCGAGAGTGCTTACCGCAGTTGGGACACAAAGACCTCATGACGACCAACAAAATGTGGGGCGGGCGGTTCGCCCGTGGCCCGGCTGGGATCATGGAACAGATCAACGTGTCCATCGATTTCGATCGGCGCCTTTATGCCCAAGATATCGCGGCTTCGAAAGTGCATGCCCGAATGCTGGCCAGCCGCGGCATTATCGCGCAGAGCGATGCCGAAGCGATTAACAACGGGCTCGATCAGATCAAAGCGGAGATAGAGCACGGGACATTCACGTTTTCGCGCGCGCTGGAGGACATCCACATGAACGTGGAAGCGCGCCTGAGGGAGCTGATCGGCGACGCGGCCGGGCGCTTGCACACGGCGCGTTCGCGAAACGATCAGGTGGCGACGGACTTCCGGCTCTGGATTCGTGACGAAATTGACAGTCTGGACGCGGGGCTCAAGGCCTTTCAGCGTGCACTGGTCGCCAAAGCGGCAACCCATGCGGCGACCGTCATGCCCGGCTTTACGCATCTGCAGACGGCGCAGCCGGTGACGTTTGGCCATCATCTGTTGGCTTATGTCGAAATGGCGGGCCGCGACCGGGCGCGATTTGCCGGTGCGCGGCGGACTGTGAACGAGAGTTCGTTGGGCTCGGCGGCGCTGGCCGGCACATCGTTCCCGATCGATCGCGAGCAGACCGCGCGCGAGCTCGGCTTTGCGGGTGCGATGCGCAATTCACTGGACGGCGTGTCGTCGCGCGATTTCGCACTCGAGTTCCTGAGTGCGTGCGCGATTATGGCGACGCACCTGTCGCGGCTGGCGGAAGAGATCGTGCTGTGGAGCTCTCCCGCCTTTCGCTTCATCCGGCTGTCGGACGCGTTTTCGACCGGGTCGTCGATCATGCCGCAAAAGCGCAATCCGGATGCGGCGGAGCTAGTGCGGGCGAAATGTGCGCGGATCACGGGCGACTTGGTGACACTGCTCGGCGTCATGAAGGGGCTGCCGCTCGCCTATGCCAAGGACATGCAGGAGGACAAGCAGGCGGTGTTCGATGCAGCCGATAGCAGCGCGCTTTCTCTTGCGGCGATGACGGGCATGATCGAGGACTTGCAAGCGGATGAAGCGGCCATGCGCAGTGCGGCGGGCGACGGGTTCTCGACCGCGACCGACATTGCCGATTGGATCGTGCGGGTCTTGAAAAAGCCGTTCCGCGAGGCGCATCATCTCACCGGGCAGATCGTGGCGATCGCCGAAGAGCGCAACTGCCGGCTTGAAGATCTTTCGCTTGGCGAGTTGCAATCGGTTGAGCCCGGCATCACGGCCGATATACAGTCCGTGCTGACTTTGGACGCTTCGGTCGCCAGCCGTACGAGCTTCGGCGGCACGGCGCCCGAAAACGTCAAGAAACAGGTCCATTATTGGCAGGAGCAGCTCAAATGATCATGCGTGTATTGGTTGTCGCGGCGCTCGTCGCCGGTTTGGGCGTTTCGGCCTGCGGCAAGAAGGGTCCGCTGGAACAACCGAAGCCGTCGGCGGTCACGGTGAACATAGTGGCGCATTAGGTCAATTTCAGCGCGTCTTTGATGCGCTGAGAGTTGAAGAAGTCGATGACCGGCTGACTGGCGGCAAGGTTGTCTTTCCAAAACGCGTTGGAGAGACGCCCCTTCTTCCAGAGTGTACTCGAGTTTATCTCGTAGACTGCGGTCAGTGCCTCATGGTGCTCGGAAATCCGCACAAGATAACGATCTATCGGAATTCCTCCGATAGCAATTCCGCATACCAACGCATCAATGCTCTGCCAGTCAACAGGGTCATCATTGAGCCGCTCCTCAAACCACTGCTCCAACAATTGAACGATCGGCCGACGCTCGCTCTTGTCCCAGTTTTCCCAATGCGCGCGCTTGAGTTTTCCGATCACGACTTCGGGTGAGGGCCACCAGCCTTTCTCCGAAACTGCAATTTCAAGAATTCGCGGAAGAAAGTATCGAAAATCGCGCTCGCCACCCATGGTAAGAAACGCTGAGGAGGAATAGTTGCTCAATTCTTTCGGAGTGAGATCGCTCAACACTTTTCGATGCAGTATGCTCACCTCTTTCGGGTCGGTGCAGCATGGACAACCTTCAATGACGCGCGGTTTTGGGCATCGAAAGGCTGCGTAAACTTCCTGAATGGCGTCGGTCAGTTGCGGCGTGTTCATGTCTGCAATATTGAATTGAGTTAATTTTGGTGCCGTGAAGGTATCGCCATTTGAAACCTCGGACGCCCACTGTTAACACGGTACCATGAACCATTTCGACTATCGAGGCGGCATCCTGTGCGCCGAGGACGTGCCTCTTCCCGAGATCGCGAGAGCGGTTGGGACGCCGTTTTATTGCTATTCGACCGCGACGCTTGAGCGGCACTACCGCGTGTTCGAAGCGGCGATGCCGCCGGGGACGCTTGTTGCCTATGCGGTGAAGGCGAACGGGAATCTGTCGGTCATCAAGACGCTGGCGAAACTCGGCGCCGGCGCCGATATCGTTTCCGTCGGTGAACTCCAGCGCGTGATGGCCGGCGGCGTGCCGCCGTCGAAGATCGTGTTTTCGGGCGTCGGCAAGAAGCGCGCGGAGATCGCCGCGGCGCTCGACGCCGGTATCTTTCAATTCAATGTCGAGAGCGAACCGGAGCTCGACGTCATCAACGAAATCGCTCTAGCGAAGGGACAGCGGGCGGCGGTTGCGTTGCGCATCAATCCCGATGTCGACGCGCGCACGCATGCCAAGATTTCGACCGGGAAGGCCGAGAACAAGTTCGGCATCGGTTGGTCGCGCGCGCAAGCGGCGTATGCCTATGCGGCGAAGTTGCCGGGCTTGGATGTCGCCGGTGTTGCGGTTCACATCGGCAGTCAAATCACCGAGCTAGAGCCGTTTCGTCAGACATTTTCCAAGGTTGCCGATCTTGTGCGGATCTTGCGCGCCGCGGGGCACAAGATTTCTCGCGTCGACCTGGGCGGTGGCCTGGGCGTGCCCTACAAAACCGGCATGGCGCCGCCCGATCCGTCAAGTTATGGCGAACTCGTTCGAGCGGCGGTCGATGGGCTCGACGTGCAGTTAACGGTCGAGCCGGGGCGATTGATTACGGCGAATGCGGGCGTGCTGATTGCAGAGGTCATTTACGTCAAGCAAGGCGATGAGAAGGCGTTCGTTATCCTGGACGCCGGGATGAACGATCTGATCCGTCCGGCCATGTACGAGGCCTGGCACGACATCGTTCCGGTGCGCCAACCGGCACAGGGCGTGCAACGCAGGGTTTACGATGTTGTCGGCCCGGTGTGCGAAAGCGCGGATTTGTTCGCACGGGATCGTGAATTGCCTGCGCTTTCGGCCGGCGATTTGGTTGCCATACTTTCAACAGGTGCCTATGGCGCAGTGCAGGCTTCAGGCTACAATGCGCGGCCTTTGGCGCCGGAAATTCTGGTTCGCGGCCGTCAATTTGCGGTCACAAGACCGCGCGAGAGTGTGGAAGAGACGATCGCACGGGAGCGTTGGCCGGAGTGGCTTGCGTGAGGACGCGACCGTCGCCGGGCAAAGCCGTTATGGGTGACGCGTGACAGACTTCGAAAACTCAAAGCCCGAAGATGCGCCAGGCTTGCCGCAACAGGTGCGCTGGCGCGTGCACTTGAGTTGGGCGTCGTTGGGCGCAGAACGGCTGTGGCCGATATTGTGGCCCGCCGGCGGTATCGTCGGACTTTTCTTCATTCTCGCGCTCGCGAATGTTTTCGCTTACCTGCCCGAATGGCTGCATCTCATCAGCTTGATGGGATTCATCGCGGCGATCATTGCAGCGGGCGCTTGGTCGCTGCGCAAAACGGAAGTGCCGACCCGTTCGCAAGCCGTGCGCCACCTCGAACAGTCGAGCGGCCTGCAACACCGACCGCTGAGCACACTCGAAGACCGGCCGGCGACAGGAACCGACGACGACACGGGCCTGTTGTGGCATGCCCACCGGCGGTGGGTTTTGAACCATTTGCACCGGTTGAAAGTTGCGTGGCCGAAGCTGACGCTGGCAGCGACCGATCCGCATGCGCTGCGCGTTCTCATCATTTTGATCTTGGCCGCGTTGACGGTTGCCAACTGGTCGGATGTTCCGGCGCGCTTGTCGGCTGCGATATCGCCCGGTTGGGCACAGGGCAACGCGCCGGCGACGTTCGAGGCCTGGGTCACACCGCCGCCTTACACAGGCGAGGCGCCGCGCCACATGACGGCGGCCGCCCCATCGACGACGCAAAACGACGCCGTCAACTTGCCGCGCGGTTCGACGTTGACGGTGCGCACGCACGGCGATGCGTCGGCGATATTGCGTGTGGGCTCGCTTGGGTCTTCCATGCCGCCACAAACCCGACCGGAATTTCTTCCTGCGGGCGGCGATGCGCGAGATGCAAAGCTTCCGATCGACAGCGACATGACCGTGCGACTCTCGTTGAACGCGTCGCAGGTTGCGCTGTGGCGCTTCAAGATCGTGGCCGACAAGGCGCCCGAAATCGCTTTCAAGTCGCCGCTGGCGATCACGCAGGCGCAGTCGCTGCGGTTCAATTACATGATCAAAGACGATTACGGCGTGGCGTCGGCCGACGCTCAGATCGAATTGAACCATCTGCCTTCGCCGCAGCAACGCAAAGCCCCGGCGCCGCTTGTGTTTGAACTGCCGTTACCACCTGCGCCGGCGCGCCTTGGCGATGCCGCGGTCTTTAAGGATTTGACGGCACATGTTTGGGCCGGATTGCCCGTCACCGTGACGCTGGTCGCGCGCGACGAATTGGGACAAATCGGGAAATCCGTGCCGATCAAGCTCATATTGCCCGAACGCCGGTTCACCGATCCGTTCGCGCGCGCATTGATCGAGCAGCGGCGCAGCCTCGCGCGGGATTCTTCTTCGGCTCCGCTGGTCGCCAAGGCCTTGGATGCACTGTCGATTGCACCAGAACGCTTCGTGCCCGACCGGCGGACCTATCTGGCGCTGCGCGCCGCCTATTTCATGGTGGCGCGCGCGCATGGCGGCCAAGAAATTGCCGATGCGCAGCAATTGCTGTGGGACCTCGCGCTTCGCATTGAAGACGGCGACGCGCCGCAAGCGCAGGCTGAGTTGCGTGCCATTCAGCAACAGCTGATGGAGGCGCTGGCGAAGGGTGCGCCGGACGAAGAGATCGAACGTTTGCTGGCGCAGTTGCGCAGCGCGATCGACCGGGCCGTGAAGTCGATGGCGGAGAAAGCGCAGGGGCAAAATAGCTTTGCGCAGGGTGCCGCAGGTCAGGTCGTGCGGCCGCAAGATCTGCAAGCGATGCTGGAGGCGATCCAAAACCTGTCGCGCCAGGGCTCGCGCGCGGCCGCGCAGCAGATGCTGTCGCAGCTGCAGAACATGCTGGAAAACATGCAGGCCATGGGTTCCGGAAAGATGTCGCCGGAGCAACAATCGGCGACCGACGCGCTTGAAAAACTGGGCTCGATGATCGCGCAGCAGCGCAGTCTCATGGACAAGACTTTCCGCGAACAACGCGAAAACGAAGACTCGCCAGGTCGCGCGGGTAAACCGTCGGCGTTGAAAAAAGAACAAGAAAAACTCAGCAACGATCTTACGCCGGTGATGAAGAAGGCCGGAAAAGGCGATGAGATCGCCAGCGCGCTGCGGCGTGCGCAGGACTCGATGGATCAGGCGACTGAAGATCTTGGCAACGGAAAGCTTGGTGCGGCCGGCGAGAGTCAGCAAAAAGCAATCGACGAACTACGCCGCGGCGGGGAAGCCGCCGCAAAGCAACTGTTGCAGCAAATGGCCGGCCAAGGTTCGACGATGCCGGGACAAGGCGGCCAAGGCGCGGGCGAAAACGAAGACCCCTTCGGCCGGCCGCAATCTTCGTTTGGCCCGTCGTTCGGCGATAGCGTGAAAGTTCCCGACAAGCTGAATATTCAAAAAGCGCGCGAGATTTTGGAAGAGCTGCAACGGCGCTCCGCCGAGCGCGGGCGGCCGAGCAACGAGCTCGACTATATCGAACGCTTGCTGCGGCGCTTCTGAGGCTATTTCTTGGTGCTCAGCACGTCATCGACAACGGCACAGATGTTGGCGATCGTGAATGGCTTCGAGACGACGCGATAGACCAGCTCGTTTAGTCCGTGGGCACGCTCGATCTGATGTTCGTGGCCCGACATGATAATGATTTTCATTTTCGGATATTCTTTGCCTACCGTCAGCGACAACGCGATGCCGTCCATGATCGGCATATCGATGTCGGTCAACAGCAGATCGAACTTGCCCTTCTTGAGGTGATCGAGCGCTTCGGAACCGTCTTGCGCCATCGTGACCTTGTGGCGGCGCTGCTCAAGCCCACGCGCAACGAATTCCCTGAGCGCCAACTCATTTTCTGCGATCAGGATTTTAGCCATCAAAGTACCCAGGGATTACTATTGGCGCAGAATAGCGACAAACGGCAGTCCACGGAACTTGTGAGCGTGGTCCATACCGTAGCCGATGACAAATTCAGGGGGGCAAGAAAAACCGACGAAATCGGCAACTTCCGTCGCGTGGCCTGACGTTTTGTCGAGCAGGACGCACACTTTCACGGCAGCCGCCCCCCGTTCGAGCATGTGTTTGCGCGCAAACGCAAGCGTACGGCCGCTGTCCAAGATGTCATCGATCAGTAGGACCTCGCGGCCTGCGACCGAAATTTCCGTATCCCGCAGAAGGCGAACCGTGCCCGACGACACCGTTTGCGTGCCGTAACTCGCCAGGGTCATGAAGTCGACTTCGGGGTTAACGCCGTGCGCCGCAAGGGCGCGAATCAGGTCGGCGGCAAAGACAAAGCTGCCTTTCAGAATTGCGATTGCGGCGAATTCCTTGGACATGACACCGGCAATATCGGCCGCGAGCGTCTCCAAGCGCGCCGCAATTACGTCGGACGGGAATAGGGGCTCCAATTGGGCCACTTTATTCCCCGGATTTCGCAAAGCGAACTTCGAGATCGACGGCTGCGGCGGGGGGGTTATCTAGGCGTGCACTAAATGTCCCTTGCTCGTGCGGGCCCAAGCGCTGTTGGTCGGCAAGGACGGTCCAATGATAAATTTCCTTGCCCGATTGATCGCGCACGGCCAGCCGTACTTTCGGAACGGGGAGGTCGCGGTCGGTTTCGTTGATGATCTGGCCTTTGATCGCGATGACGGGGACGGTCTTGTCGAGTTCCTGCGTGTGGCTGGCGATGATTTTGAAGCCACGCGTATTCACCGGCATGCCCAGAGCTTCATACAGGCTCGCTGATTCCGGCCAGACTTGCGCTATCTCGTTCGGCATATAGAGAAACAGCAGAACAATACCCGCCACAAAAGCCAGAACGACGGAAAAACCGGCGAGGCTGCGAGAGCGCGCACGCTGGCGATCGATCACGGGCGAAGCCGGCGGTGCGGATATCGGTGGTGGTATCTCGAAACGCGGGAGCGGCTGGGCAATCGATCCAGGAGGTGGCGGCAACATACGGGACTTGTCGGTTACCGGCCCCACCTGGCCCTGCTCCTCAATCGGAACGGGGATTGGCTTCGGTAAATCCGGCAATGCGTCTTGGAACCAGGTATGTTGACAACGCGCACAGCGAACCTGTCGGCCCGGCGGTCTAACGACGCCGGACTCGAGCAGATAGCGCGTTGCACAACGAGGGCAGGTAATTATCATTCCAGGCTGGAGCCCGTATCGATTCTGGACTTTTGGCACAACCCTTTCGCACCTGCAAGCAAGTGCGACAGGAAAGGTGAGTCCTAACCCATTAACCGAAAAGGATTAATTGGTGGTTCGGTTTGAGAATGTCGGCATGAGATACGGGCTAGGGCCGGAAATCCTGCGTGACATATCGTTCACGCTTGAGCCGGGGTCGTTCCATTTGCTGAACGGACCGTCCGGCGCGGGCAAAACGTCCCTGCTGAAACTGATTTATTTGGCCGAAAGGCCGTCGCGCGGGGCAATTTCCATGTTTGGGCGCGAAATTGCCGCAACGCCCCGGGAGGAACTGCCCTCCTTGAGGCGGCGGATTGGGGTCGTATTTCAGGATTTTCGGCTGCTGGACCATCTGACGGTGTTCGAGAATGTGTCCTTGCCCCGCCGGGTGATGGGTGAATTCGAATCCGGCTATCGGGCCGAAGTCGAGGAGCTTCTGTCTTGGGTCGGCCTGGGGAACCGGCTCAATGCCAAGCCGCCGACGCTGTCGGGCGGGGAAAAACAGCGCGTGGCCATTGCGCGCGCCGTCGTTGCCAAGCCCGAATTGTTGCTGGCCGACGAACCGACCGGCAACGTCGATCCCGAAATCGGCGGGCGTATCATGCGGTTGTTCATCGAGTTGAACCGGCTGGGCACCAGCGTTCTGATCGCGACGCACGATCAGCGCATCATGGAACGGTTGCCGGCAACGCGCATTTTCCAGCTGATCGACGGTCGTGTTACTACGGCGCAAAGTGCGAAGGATCTTGTGTTGGCAGAGGCGATGCGCGCGTGAAACTGCCCTCGCAATCGGGCTTGATGCCTGCGGACAGCGCCTCCGGCACGACGCTGCACACGATCGTTGCCGTGATGAGCTTTTTGGCGTGTCTGACGTTGGGCGCCGTTTTGACTCTCAGCCGGTTAGCATCCGAATGGACCGATGGGCTCTCGGGTTCCGTGACGGTGCAGCTGTTGCCGTCGTCGCAGATTTCCCCCGACGATCAGATGAGCGAAGCGCTGCGCCTGGTGCGACAGTGGCCGGGCATATTTGCCGCGCGCGCGATCAGCCGCGAAGAGGCGGGGAAGCTGCTTGAGCCCTGGCTTGGCGAAGGCAACGTCCTTGAGGACTTGCCGGTGCCGCAGCTGATCGAAGTGACGTTGACGCCGGGGCGCCCCGTCGAGCTTGAAGGCTTGGGACATGCGCTGGCGGACGGCGTGCCGGGCGCTCTGCTGGACGATCATCAACGCTGGAACCAAGAACTCGCCTCGTTCGCAGCGTCTTCCGAAGCGGTGGGGTGGGCCGTGTTGTTGCTTATTGCGCTTGCGACGCTGGCCATCGTCATCTTTGCGACGCAAGCGGGGTTGCAAGCCCATCGCGAAATCGTTGAGGTCGTGCACATGATCGGGGCGCGCGACGTCTTCATCGCCACCGAGTTTCAAAGCCATTTTCTTTGGTTGGGTCTGCGCGGCGGCGTTATCGGACTGATGCTTGCCGCAGCGACGCTCTTGGGTAGCGGCTATTTGTGGGACGTGCGCGAGGCGCCGGTCGGCGCGCAGTTGCTGCCGCAATTCATCAGTGCGCCCTATCATTATGCTTGGCTGCTTTTCGTACCGGCGGTCATCGGTCTGATTGCCATGAGCACGGCGCGAATGACGGTGTTGCGCGTCCTCGGCCGCATGCCATGAAGGTGGTGATGCTCGACCGCGATGGCGTGCTGAACCAAGACCGCGCGGACTACGTTAAACATCCAGGCGAGCTTTTGATGATCCCCGGCGCCGGCGAAGCGTGCGCGTTACTCAACGGCGCAGGCATCAAGATCGCCGTCGTCAGCAACCAGTCTGCCGTTGGGCGCGGCATCATCTCCGTCGAAATGCTCGAGCGCATCAACGAAAAGCTGCGGAACGAACTTCAGGTTCTGGGAGGGCGGATCGACCTGTTTTTGACCTGTACCGAACCACCCAACGGGCGAAGCGAACGGCGCAAACCGGCACCGGGGATGTTGCGGGAGGTCTTGGCGCATTTTCGCATGAGACCTGACGAGGCGGTGATGATCGGCGATCAAATAACCGACCTGCAGGCCGCGCGGTCGGCCGGCGTCACGCCCATTCTGGTTCGGACGGGGAAAGGCGCGGATTTGCTGGCGCAGGGACTTCCGCAGGACATTTTGCCGATCACAGTCTATGATTCACTGCTTGCGGCGGTCGAAAGCCTTTTGACGCGCCGCTAACGTGCGGGTTCAAGGGGAAAACAGCGTGCAATCCTGGATTGGATTTGCATTTCGCCTCGCCGTCGCCGGCTTCGTGTTGGCGGCTCTGGGCTTCCCTGTGTTCGTATGGAGCCTGGCGCGGACATCTTCCGACCCTGCGTCCGCGGACGCCATCGTCGCTTTGACGGGAGGCGAAGGCCGTCTGACCGCAGGCCTGCAGTTACTCGACAGGGACAAGGGCGCGCGGCTGCTCATTTCGGGCGTGCATGCGGCGACCTCACGTCAGGAATTGTTCGAAGCGGTTGGGCAACTTCCCTTGCGGG
The DNA here is from genome assembly GCA_021413465.1 of Alphaproteobacteria bacterium. Taxonomy (GTDB): domain Bacteria; phylum Pseudomonadota; class Alphaproteobacteria; order Micropepsales; family Micropepsaceae; genus SZUA-430. Next base: position 12,084 of record JAIOQG010000132.1, read on the forward strand.
CGGCGTGCTGCGTAGATCTCGGGCGCAGCGCGGAGAATACGATCGGCAATGCCTACGAGACGGCCATTTGGGTTCACCGGCGCGGCTATAACTCGCTGATCGTCGTCACCGCCACCTATCACATGCCGCGCAGTCTTATGGAGCTTCGTGCCGTTCTGCCCGAAACGAAGCTTATTGCGTATCCAGTGTTTCCGGATCGGGTGCGCATGGACGAGTGGTGGCGCGACGGGGAAACGGCGGGCGTGTTGGCTTGGGAGTATCTGAAGTTCTTAGGGGCGGTCGTGCGCGTGACCGCGGCGACAGCGTTTTGGACGAGCCCCGCCGCGCTGCCGGATAGCGTGAGTATCGAAGACGCTCCCGGCGAGGCGCCTCCGGAACCAGTGCCCCAAGGACCGGAAGATAGCGAAACGGCCACCCCACGCTGAGCCAAACAGCTTGCGTCCGGGGTGTGGGGACGCGCTAAAATCGGGCGCGACGTCAACAACCCTCCGGGCCCAAGCTTGGTCTTTTTCCGCTCGATCCTGTTCCAGATCCTGTTTTGGACGTTTTCGATCATCATCAATTTGTTGTGGCTGCCGTCATTGCTGATGCCGCGGCGCGCGATCGTGCGCGGCATGGAGATTTGGGCGCGTGTCAGCTTTTGGCTGCTCAAACATGTGGCCGGGCTCGACTACGAAGTGCGCGGACGCGAAAACATTGCACCGGGTGCGGCGCTGTATGCCAGTAAGCATCTGTCGATGTGGGAAACGATTGCCCCTCATGTGCTGTTGAACGATCCGGCTACGATCATGAAGCGCGAGCTTTTGAGCGTTCCGTTCTATGGCTGGTATGCGCAAAAATGCGAGATGATCGTTATCAATCGCGCCGCCCAGGCGGCTGCGGTTCGCACGATGATTGCCGATGCCAAGAAGCGTGTTGCCGAAGGACGACCCATTTTTATCTTCCCTGAAGGCACGCGGGTCGAGATGGGCGCGGCCTCCGACTACAAGCCCGGAGTTGCGGCGCTTTATTCGGCGTTGGGCTTGCCGTGTGTGCCGGTCATCCATAACTCAGCCCTGTTTTGGCCGCGGCGCGGGTTAATGCGAAAACCCGGTCGGATTATTGTCGAATTTTTGCCGGCCATCGCGCCCGG
>JAIOQG010000084.1 GCA_021413465.1 Alphaproteobacteria bacterium
GGTCCCACCGGCGTGCGATAGCGCAATCCCAACCCGACCCCGACGCCGACATCGTTCAGATCGGGGAAATTCGCCGCAAACGCGCCACCCGCGTCGACAAAAGCGGCGACGCCGATGTCTTGCCAAATCCAATGCCGCACCTCGATCGAGCTTTCAAACAAACTCCGTCCACCGACGATTTGATCGACGGCGTTGCGCGGACTCAAGTGTTGGTAAGGATAACCGCGCACCGATCCGCCGCCGCCGGCGAAGAAACGCACATCGGTCGGAAGGTCTGTCACGGCGGAGGCGAGCGTGAAACCCGCGGCAACACGGCCGGCAATCACGGTGCGTCCGTCATCGTCCAACTTGCGATAAGCCGACAGCGTGCCGAGGAAGCGCGCCGCCACGTCACCGCCGCCGCTCAAATTGACCAAGGGCGTCGCTTCACCCGTCGCGCGCAGGCCCGTCACGGCCTCAAGCGGATTGTTGCGCGTATCATAAATCGCGCCGAAGGGCAGGGAGATCGTCGTCCGGTCGCGCGTGCCCAACGCATCTTCCTCGCGCGCCTGCGTGAACCCGATTCCCACGTCGCCGGAAAAGAACTTGTCGAACCGCCGCTGCAGCTTGCCTTCGAGTTCCACCGCATCGCGACTATAGGCGTCGGGCCGTTCGCGCGCCGCGCCGAGCTTCACGATCACGTCGTCGCGCGCACCCGGAAACGCGGGCAGGGTCAGCGTGCCGCTCAACGCATATTCGTAGTCTTCGGTGCCGTTTGAAAGCAGGCGCGACGACTGCGCCTCGATGCGCAAGTGCTCCGCTTCGCCGAACAAATTGCGATGCTCCCAATAGGCCCCAAGCGCCGCGCCGTCGAACGTCGAATAACTCGCCGATACGCCGATCAAGTGCCGCGGCCGCTCGCTCACCGTCAGCGTCACCGGCAACTGCCCGGATGCGTCGAGCGCTGCGGCTTCTTCGAAAGTGATGGCGTCGAACACGTCCAACCGATCGAGTTCGAACTTATAGTCGCCGAGCAGCGATGCACGAAACGGATCGCCGGCGTTGAACGGCGCAAGCCCCGCGATAAACGGCGCCTTCACGCGGTCGCTACCTTTCACCGTTACCGCGCCGATAGTCGCCTTCTGACCGGCGTTGATCCGATAGAGAAGGTCCAGCGTGGCGTTCGCATGATCGGCAACCGCCTTGCGCTCGGCGATGGCGGCAAGCGGATATCCCGCCTCCCGTAGGCTGGCGACGATCCGCGAATTGGCTGGCGTGATGTCGGACGAGCGGGCAGGCGACCCCGTCACAAGCCCAATTGCTTTCGGCGTCAAGTTGGCGAGCGCTGCGGGCGACGATCCATCCGCTGCCTCCAAGGTCACAGCGCCGATTTTGAACAAGGGCCCGCGCGTAATCGTGATCGCAACCGCAAGCGCACGACTAGGCGGGCTCGCAGCCAGCCGGTCCTCCGTTGCAGTGTCGTCGGCTGCCCCGCCCTCGATCGTGATAGCGACGCTGGAGGCAAAATAGCCAAGCGCCTGCAGTGCCCGGCGAATGCGCTGTTCATCCTTGCGCGCCCGTTCGAACAAGGCGCCGATCGCGTCGAGCGGTTCGCTTTTCAAAGAGTACAAGAGCGACGACGTTTCGATGGCCGCGCTCACATCGTCATTGCTGAAGTCGATACTCAAAACGGGTTCGTAGGTCACCAATCCGTCATTAAGTGGCGCGCTGATCGGCACATCGGCAACCGGCGCGGCATCGCCACCCTGAGCGCGCGCACCCTCAAGGCCCGCCATCCAAACCAGAAGGACCCTGATGGAAAGGCAAAGAGTCCAAATCGCGCGCGCGCGCATCGCTCGGCACATGAACCGGGATGCCACGCCCGCAGTTTACGTCTCGTTAACGCTGACGCTTCGATGAGGCTGGATCATCCCCACCGTCTCGAAATCACTTTGCAAAGTGGCTTTGCTGCCCGCTACCGCCGCACATCCAAGCCTTCATTCGCCATGGCCGCACGCACATCGGCAACGCTAAGCGTCAGGAAATCGCCTTGGATCGAATGCTTCAAACACGTCGCGGCCAGGCCGAACTTCAACGCCTCGCGGTCGACCTCGTCCGTGAGCAATCCGTGCAGCACCCCGGCGGCAAACGCGTCGCCCGTACCCACGCGATCGACGATCGACGACAGCTCGACCGCCGCCACCGTTTGCACCTGGCTGCGCGTATACATCACGGCACCCAGTTCGTGATTGTCGACCGAGTGCTGCACGCGGATCGTGGCGGCGATCCGTTTCAATCTTGGAAACGCTTCGAAGGCCGCAGCCGCCGCGCGTTCGCGCCGCTGCTCGGCCGAACCGTTGCCGAAGTTTTTGTTCAAAACCAATGCTATGTCGCGGTCGTCGCCGAACAGAATGTCTGCGTGCTCAAACATCTGCCGCAGGATCGCCGGCGCATCCGAACGCCATGATTCCCAAAGCTTCGTGCGAAAATTGCCGTCGAATGAAACCGGCACTCCCTTGTCCTGCGCCGCGCGCACCGCCGCTATCGCAGCGGCAGCAGAAGCCGGACCCAATGCGGGCGTGACGCCGGAGATGTGGAACCAATCGGCCTCCGAAAGGTGTTCGTTCAGGGCGCATGCCTCGGGCGACCGGGCAAACGCGGAATCGGCGCGATCATAGATGATCTCCGACGGCCGCCGCACCGCGCCATGCGTTAGAAAATAGAGCCCCATCCGCCCCGGCCCAAACTTCATGCCGCGCGTGTCGACGCCGTGCCGCCGCAGCTCGCCGATCGCAGCCCGCCCCAACGCCGTGTCGGGCACCACCGACAGCATGCGCGCATCGTGACCGAAACTCGAAAGCGCAACCGCTACATTCGCCTCGGCGCCTGCAACCGTTACGTCCAACCGCGGCGTCTGCAGCAAAAGCTCGCGCCCCGGCGCGGCGAGACGCAGAAGGATTTCGCCGTAACACAGGACACGCATGGGGGAAGCTCGGCCAGGCATCTCTCAAAACCCTTCATCGCAAGCGAAACGGCACTGCGAGCTAAACAGACTCAATCACACACCCATCCCCCCACCCGCAAGAAGGGTCCTGTCATCCGCAAGAGAATTCGCAGACTTGTCCGCTTGAACCACGGAAAATGGGGCCCCGCGTTTACTTCCTTACGAGCGCCCGCGTGCTCCGTGCGACTTCAAACGGAAAAGAGAGTCGAGCATTCGTTTGCGCGATGTGTGTAGTGAGTACGGCGTAACGCAGGGCGGCCACCCCTCCGGCCTTGCGTTTCCGCGCCGGCTCCTATTTAGCTGAGGCGGATTTGTCAGTTTGTCCAACGGGATATTGGACCGACTGAGGCTCAAAACTCTTAACGGAATCAAGGCTTTGGAGCACAGATTCAGCGTGGCCCCGATGATGGAATGGACCGACCGGCACTGCCGGTTTTTCCATCGCATCCTCACGCGCAACGCTCGGCTCTATACCGAAATGGTTACTACGCCCGCTCTCATTCACGGGCCGCGGGCGCGGTTGATCGGGTTCGATCCGGCCGAGCATCCCGTGGCACTTCAACTCGGTGGCAGCGAGTCCAAAGCGCTGGCCGAGTGTTCGCGTTTGGGCGAGGCCGAGGGCTACGACGAGATCAACCTCAATATTGGCTGCCCGTCCATCCGCGTCCAGCGCGGTGCGTTTGGCGCTTGTTTGATGCGTGAGCCGTCTCTGGTCGGTGATTGCGTGGCCGCGATGCGCGCGGCGGTGAAGATTCCTGTGACTGTCAAATGCCGTATCGGCGTTGACGATTGCGATCCCGAACAATCGCTGTTCGGCTTTGTTGAGACAGTCTCGCGCGCGGGCTGCGATACATTCGTCGTGCATGCGCGCAAGGCGTGGCTCAAGGGGCTTTCGGCGAAAGAGAACCGCGAAGTGCCGCCGCTCGACTACGAACTCGTCTACGCCTTGAAGCGCGCGCGCCCCGATCTGAAGATCGTCATCAACGGCGGCATCACGACGCTCGACGCGACGCAAAGCCATCTCGCGCAAGTCGACGGCGTGATGATGGGCCGTGCCGCCTATCAAACGCCGTGGGTGCTGGCCGAAGTCGATCGCCGCCTGTTTGCTGCCAATCGCAGCGTCGGGTCGCGCGTCGAGGTAGTAGAGTCCTTCCTGCCTTACATCGCGCGCGAGCTCGCGAACGGCACGCCGCTGAACGTGATGACAATGCACATCTTGGGGCTGTTCAACGGCTTGCCGGGGGCGCGTGCCTTCCGCCGCCATCTGAGCGAGAACGCGATCAAACGCGGTGCCGGCGTCGAAGTGGTTCGTGCAGCGCTTGCTCTCGTACACGAAGACTCCGCAGAGCGCGCCGCCGCGTGAGCATCGCGAATTTCGCCGACGTTCCAATTGAAGAGCTGGTGGCACTGGCAGCCGGTTTGGGCATTGCGGGACTGCTCGCCGGCACCGTTGCAGGCCTGCTCGGCGTTGGCGGCGGTATCGTACTGGTACCGGTGCTTTATCAAACGCTCGGTATCTTGGGTGTTGACGAAAGTCTGCGCATGCCGCTCGCCGTCGGCACGTCGCTCGCCACGATTATCCCAACATCGATCAGGTCGACCTTAAGCCACAACGCCAAAGGCGCCGTCGATTGGGACGTGCTGAAGCGATGGGCGCTGCCGACGATCATCGGCGTCGGGCTCGGCACGTGGTTGGCGTCGATTGTCGGCGGCAAAGGCATGACAGCGGTGTTCGCGGGCGGCGCTGCCTCGCTCGGTCTTTTCATGCTGTTCGGCCGCGAAGAGTGGCGCCTGGGCGATCGTTTGCCGAGCGGCATCGGCAGTTGGTTGTTGGGCCTCGCCAATGGATGCCTGTCGGTGATGATGGGTATTGGCGGCGGCACGTTCGGCGTCACCGTAATGACTCTTTATGGCACAACGATCCATCGCGCCGTCGCAACCGCGGCGGGCTTCGGCTTGATCATCGGCGTGCCCGGCACGCTCGGCATGATTGTGAACGGATGGCATGCGACGGGTCTGCCGCCATTCTCGCTGGGCTACGTCAATCTGGTCGGCTTGGCGCTGATCGTACCAGCGACTATCGTCGCAGCACCGTGGGGTGTAGCGATCGCTCATCGTCTTTCGCGCGGTACGTTGCGACTCGCGTTCGGCGCGTTTTTGTGCCTCACGGCCGTTAGGATGGGCTGGGCTTTGTTCGGCTAAATCTTTTGATCGTACGCCCCGACATGCACGTTCTTCGCCAGCCGCGCGTCGACGTCGGCAAACATGCCGCGCATCCGCTCTTCCGACACCGGGCTTTCGACCACCACCACAAGGCTCGGCTTGTTCGATGACGCGCGCACCAGCCCCCACGTCCCGTCCTCGAGCGTGACGCGCACGCCGTTGACGGTGACGAGATCGCGGATGGCGAGTCCCATGATCTTATCCCCGCGTTTGTACGCGGCTTGATAGGCGGCGGTAACCTCCTCGACGACGCCGTATTTCTTGTCGTCGGGGCAATGCGGCGCCATGGTCGGCGAGCCATAGGTCTTCGGCAGGCCGTCGTTGAGCATCGACATCGTCTGACCGGAGGCGCGATCGAGCATATGCAATACGGCGATCGCCGCAACTATGCCGTCGTCGTAACCGCGCCCGATCGGCGGATTGAAAAAATAGTGGCCGCTCTTCTCGAAACCCGCTTGCGCGTTCAGTTCGTGCGCCCGGCGTTTGATGTAGGAATGTCCGGTCTTCCAATATTCCGTCTTCACGCCGTTCGCGTTGAGAACGGGGTCCGTCATGAATAAACCCGTCGACTTCACGTCGACCACAAAGCGCGCGTCTTTCTGCCGTGAGGAAATATCGCGCGCGATCAGCACGCCGACTTTGTCGGCAAAGATCTCGCGGCCCAGATTGTCGACGACGCCGCAGCGGTCGCCGTCGCCGTCGAAGGCGAGCCCCACATCTGCGTTGTTCTGCTTCACGGCATCGGCGAGCGCGTGCAGCATTTTCATATCTTCTGGGTTGGGATTGTAGCGCGGAAAATTGTAATCCAACGTCGCGTCCAGTGGCACCACTTCCGCGCCGATGCGCGCCAGCGCCTCGGGGGCAAAGGCGCCGGCCGTGCCGTTGCCGCACGCCGCGACGACTTTGATCGGGCGTGAGAGCTTTTTCACCGACGTGACGTCTTTCAGATAGGTTTCGCGCATGCCTTCCACGGCGCGATAGCTGCCCCCGCTGCGCGCGCGTGCTTTGCCGTCGAGTGTAATGCGCTTTAGCGCCGTCATCTCGTCGGGCCCGAACGTCAACGGCCGCGCCGCGCCCATCTTCACGCCCGTCCAACCGTTTTCGTTGTGGCTGGCGGTGACCATCGCGACGCACGGCGCATCCAACGCGAACTGCGCGAAATAGGCGACAGGCGACAGTGCCAAGCCGATGTCGAGCACTTCCGCGCCGCCGGTTACGAGTCCCAATGCCAAAGCTTGTTTCACGCTGAGCGAATATGAGCGATAGTCGTGCCCGACGACGATCCGCGGCGTGACGCCCATGTCGTGAATAAGCGTCGCCAGGCCGAGCCCCAACGCTTGAATACCGATCAGATTGATTTCTTCCGGGATCAGCCAGCGCGCGTCGTACTCGCGAAAGCCCTGAGGGGCGATCAGCGGAAATGTTTCGAACTCCGCCGTATTCGGCTTCAAATCGGCGCGCGGGATGGGGAACATCGCAAATCTCTCGATAGTTAGCCGCAGGCTTTAGAGGCGCACGCGCGTCTTTTCAACCTTGAAGCGCCGCAAGTAACAACGCAGCGCCTTTGTCCAGCGTTCCATCGTTGACGATAACGATATCGGGCGTGACCGCGACCACACGCGCCAAGCGCGCTTCAACCTCGGGTTCAGCTGTCAAGTCGGCTGCAATCGACGCTGGAACTCCGTAAGACAAGTTGTGCGCCCGCCAACTCAAAGCAAAATGCCCTGCACGCTCGTGCGCATCGAACGCGTCGACGTCCTCAAATATGTGCGGTTCGCTGCTGTCGCCAGGCGGCCGCGTGATTGTGCGCAACGGAAACACATGCGTGCCCACCGGCTCAAGCACATGTCTCGCCGCAGCGATCAACGAATCTTTGCCTGCGCCCGAAGGGCCGACGATCAGGAACAATGTGCCGCGCACGCTCAGTCTTTGAGTACGAGTTCGTCGGACTCCATCGAGAACTTGGAGAGAGTCTCAAAGAAACTCATGCCCAACAACGATCCCGAAAGCCCGCGCGACACCGCCGCTCGCACGTTTTGCCTCACGATCGAACCGATACGCACTTCGTCGAGCGTGACTTCGGCCGCACTCGCTTGGCCGTTCGCCGTCGACACGACAAGCGTGAAGTTCAACTCACCGACGTTGATGCCCGCGCGTTCCGCGTCGGCCTCGCTCAGCACCACCATGCTGGCGCCCGTGTCGGCGAGCGCGCGAATGCTCGTTCCGTTGATTTCCGCATCGGCATAGAAATGACCGTCGTCGGCCTTGCGCAACACGACTTCCGCACTTGAGCGTTGCACCGGCATTGCAGGATTGACTTCTCCCGCGACGCGCTGCCAAACCATGTTGAATTCTGTGCGATAACTATAGATGAGCACGAGCCCGAAGCCGATCGCGATCCAAACGAATGCGCTACGCAGTGCCTCGCTCGCCGAACCACGCCACCCGAGGATCAGTGAACTGGTAAGCAGCACCAGCATCGTGACCGAGTAGGCAAAGCTCGCCGATCCTTGGTCTGTGCCGAAGGCACGCCCGCTTCCGCTCGCCACCCAAACAACCAGCCCGGTGATGGCGATCAACGCGATGACGAGAATGATGACTCTGTTCATGGCCGCACTCTAACCGAAAGCCTTCAACATCTCGATCAAGGTAAATAACACAAAAAATAGTGTAAAAGTTGACTAAACACGAACAAGGATGTAATTTATATCCATGTCTCGCTCCTCAAATTTGCCTTTTGCCTGGCGTGCGGTGCGTTCCGCCACCGCTTTGCCGGCCTTCGATCCCGGATGGGTCTGGCTCGTCGGCGCCGGTCCCGGCGATCCCGGGCTCCTGACTCTTCACGCGTTCAATGCCCTGCAGCAAGCCGACATCATCGTCTACGACGCCCTCGTCGATGACGCGATCCTTAACCTCGCTCGCCCTGGGGCAGAAGTCGAATACGCGGGCAAGCGCGGCGGGAAAGCGAGTCCCAAGCAACGCGACATTTCATTGCGCTTGATCGAACTCGCGCGTCGCGGGAAACGCGTGCTGCGCTTGAAGGGCGGCGACCCCTTTTTGTTCGGCAGGGGGGGCGAAGAGGCGCTTGCGCTTGTCGGCGCCGATATTCCCTTTCGCATCGTGCCCGGCGTAACTTCAGGCATCGGTGGTCTTGCCTATGCAGGCATCCCGGCGACCCACCGCGAGATCAATCACGCCGTCACTTTCGTGACCGGGCACATGGCCGGCGGCGACGTTCCCGATACCATCAACTGGCGCGCCTTGGCCGAAGGCTCGCCGGTAATCGTCATCTACATGGGACTTAAGCATCTGCCACGCATCAGCGCCGAACTGATCGCGGCCGGTCGAAGCGTCGATGAGCCAGTGGCGATCATCAGCCAGGCCACCACCGCCCGCCAGACGGTCCTGGAAACGACCCTAGGCCGCGCCCCCAGAGATGCCGAAAAAGGCGCCATCCCGGCCCCGGCGCTGATAGTGGTCGGCGAAGCCGTGCGCCTGCGCGCGGGGTTGGATTGGCTTTCGGCGTCTCTTCACGGCAGAATTCTGGAACCGGATCCGCTCGGAACCAGGGCCGCTACCGGCGATTACTCGCGCACCGCCGGAGAATAAACAGCAGACGGCCTCGTACCACGAACCGGAGCACCGCACTTGTGTATCCCATAAGGGTTGCATACGGCTTGCTCACTTCATGTCTCGGCGATGACCAAGCAAGCAGAATGAGGCTGTGCAATCACACGCTATCGACGTAGTCCTTCAGAGGCACGTTTAGAACGAATCCGGAAGATTCCCTTAGTATGGTGAATCAAGAAAACGTGTGCACGGATTTTGAAAGCGAGGCCATCGTGGCAACGAAAGACGGGTGGCGTGTTCAGGAATTCGTCGCCGCCGACACTGTGGCAGATTTTGCCGCTCGCGCGCGGGACGATCTCTCTCTCTCGGAGTATCAGCAAGACGCAGAATGGTTGTCGATTGATCGGGCACGGCCGTGTGATGGTGTTTTGGCAATCGCCGAACGGACAGATACGAAAATCGTGAGCGTGCTGGTTGCCCGCGTTGCCAAGACGGTATTCGAATATCCAATTGTGGGCTCTTTTAGGTTCCGTAAGCGGCTGCGGCAAATCACCGTGCACCAAGGTCCTGTCACAATCCGGAGTCCCAGGAGCGATGCGCTCAACGCGGGAATGGCTGCACTGGCTGCACAGCTGAATGACGGCGCAATTGTCTACTTAAGCGCGGTCCCTCAGGACTCTGATTTGGCAAAAATTCTGTCAGCGTGCCAAGGAAGTATCCGGCGCTATTTCTTTGTCTTGCCCTGGGGCCGACAAAATTCACACTTCAAAATCCGTTGGGACGGAAGCGTGGACGCTTACATGGCGTCGCTAGACTCAAAGACCAAAAGGAAAAACGTTAGGCGCGCCGCGCAGCGGATTAAGTCCGCATTCAACATTCGCGTAGAGCGTTTTCGATCGGGCAACGAAGCAGAGCAGTTTCTGCAAGACAGCGCGATTGTTGCGGTTAAAACCTATCAAAGCCGGGAACTGGGTTTGGGAATTGATTCGAATGCCGGACGAATGGCGCTCATTCGATCCGCCGCGTCGAAAGGTGCGTTTCTCGGTTACATAATGTACGCAGACAACATGCCGATCGCATTTCGCTACGGTTTCATTTACGGAACCACGCTTTTTGCCGTAGGCACGGGCTATGATCCTGAATGGTCGATACATGGGCCTGGTTCGGCACTGTTTCTCGAAGCGCTTTACGATTTGCAGAATCTGAACTTGAAGATTCGTTTAATCGATTTCATGCCTCACGAAAATTCGTTCAAGCAGGATCGCGCCAACGAAGTGGTTAAGACGCAGAACTACTACCTCTTCGCCCGAACCCTTAGAGGCTTCTCGCTATTTTTGCCGATCTACGTATTGGAAAACGCAAAACGCATGGCTCAAGCGTTCAACTCGCGTCTTAGAAACTTCCCACCGCAAGAGAAACTTCGCGTGAGCGGGAACGAGCAGTGAAGCTGGTGTCTAGGTGCCAAAGTGAGGAAACTGCTAGCATCTATACAGGAGAATTCCCGGCTGATAGGTTTGACAAAGTCGCAAGCCCTTGTTCATTTTCAATGGGTTACAACTGAGTTTGCAGCATGTTGGAAGTTAGCAACGCGAGGCCGAACGTCGTCGTCAGAGACCTGTTCGCAACGCCGGTCTTGGTCTGCGAATGGCCAGATGTCGTACAATTGAATGCCAAACTTCGCGCAATGATCTTGGCGCGCCGCGAGTCCTCGCCGGGCATAGTAAGTTCGAACCGGAAGGGGTGGCACTCAGAATCAAACCTGCATCGATGGAATGAGGGCTGCATCGACGATTTCCTGCTGATGTTAAACAGCGCGGTGTCGAAGATGGCCGCCCACATGATCCCAGACGCGGAGTCGAAATATCTTGAGAACTGGGAAATCAAGTCCTGCTGGGCCAATGTGAATCCCGCGGGAGGGTCAAACCGTTCCCACAATCACATTCATCAAGGTGTATTGTTATCGGGATTTTATTACGTCGACATCGGCGCGGTAGTTCATCCTGAGTTTGCCGGTCGCACGATTCTTGAGGATCGCAGCGGAGTTTCTCAACCGTGCGGACTTGGGCACGATTTGTCATCCCGTGAGTACGCCATAGTGCCAAAACCTGGGGTTATGGTGCTCTTTCCTTCAGCTCAGTTCCATTATGTTGAACCGTATCGAGGCGAAGGCGTCCGAATTTCAATCGCCTTCAATCTTGGACATCCGCACCTAGATTACTTGTCCTACGAAACGTTGCGCGAGCAAGGGTGGTGGTGGTCAAATTTCAGAGGGTTGATGATATTGAAGTCCAAAATCCCGGAAAAACTGCACGCGCTATGGCTTTTTGGTTCGTATTTTTTGGAGGAGTTGAGCAGACCGCGTGCTGGTATGTCATTGCTGAAACGAATAAGGATCACATTCGACCGGGCATCTGTTGACGCCTCCGACGCGTCCGACAAGTCGAAGAATTCTGGTTTCGCCGACGGCGCCCTCGGCAAAAAGAGGCCTCTAATCTGACTAGCGGAGCAATAACTTTTAGGCGTTGAACTCCACCATCCGCCTCACTGCGCCTTGAACACAAACTCCCCCTCGTGGCCCCAATAGCGCGCGTTGACTAGATAATCTTGGCCGGGCGTATACCGCTCCGCTTCCAACGCGATCGAATAGAACTCTTCTAACTTAGCCCCCGGCGCGAGCTGCGCCATCACCGCCACTTCAGGGCAGCCGATCGGGTCGAACCGGGCCTGCACCTGTCCGCCGCCCGTGTTGAAAATCTGCCAGCGAAAAACTTTGCATGCCGATTGCGCGTTTAGCGCGACCGTCTTGGCGGTGTTGTTGCTCAAAGTGACTTTGACCTGAATGACCGCAGGCTCTTTGCCGGTAAGCGCAACGACATCGCGGTTGGGCTCTAACTTTAAACTGACGTCGTTCTCGAGAAAGTCGAGCCCGCCATTGGCTGCCGCATAGGCGAGCGAGCCGACGAACGCGGCCCAAATGCCGATACGCAGAGCATATTGCCGCCAGTTCGGCGCCGGCGTTTGCGGTAATTGTGCCATCGCGCTTAGACCGCACGTTTGTCGGGGGCGGCGTCCGTCTCGACAAAATCAAGATCGACCTCGAACGTCTCGCGCAGCGCAAACAACGCATAAAGCGCAAGCACGGCGACCAAGATCGCGACAAGTTCGGCCGATCCCACGATACCCAAGTCGGGCTTCAGATAGCTGAACAGCATTGCAATCGGCACGGTCGCGCCGCGAACGAAGTTCGGCACTGATGTGGCGACCGTCGCCCGCAAGTTTGTGCCGAATTGTTCGGCGGAGAGCGTCACCAACATCGCCCAATAGGCCGTGAAAAAGCCGATCGCAAAAACAACGGTGTAAAACTGCGCCGTCGTCGTCAACGGCACGTTAAACACCGCCGCGATCGAAATCAGCGTCCCGACCAAAAATATGGCGACCGCTTTCTTGCGGCTGCGCAACCATTGACTGATGAGGCCGTTAGCGATGCTCCCCAGCGTGATGCCGCTATAGAACCAAAACACCGACGTCCCGGCGACCACCTTCTCCGTGATACCAAGCGCCGGCGCGATCTCGGGCGAGAACGTCACGATGATCGCGAGCGAAAACCAGATCGGCAGTCCGACCAAAATGCAATTCAGGTATCGGCTGAAGCGATCCCACGACGTGAACAGCATAAAGAAATTGCCGCGCGCCACGTGCTCCTGGTCGGCCATCGATTTGAAAATACCGGACTCGGCCACGGAAAGTCGCAACATCAACAAACCCAATCCCATCACGCCCCCGACGATATAGGCCGAGCGCCACGAAAAAAATTCGTGCACCAGAGCGGCGACAACCGCGCCGGCAACGCCTGTGGCGACGACGACGGTCGTGCCGTACCCGCGGGTATCGCGCGGTAGAAGCTCCGCCACCAGCGTGATGCCGCCGCCGATCTCTCCGGCAAGGCCGATGCCGGTCAAGAATCGCAACAGTGCATATTGATCGATCGGCGACATCAGCCCGTCGACCACCGGACCGAACTGGCCCACGAAACCGTTCAGAATATTCCCGACCGAGTACAGCAGGATCGACCCGAAGAGGAGTTCGATGCGTCCGATCTT
>JAIOQG010000094.1 GCA_021413465.1 Alphaproteobacteria bacterium
GTGTCCCATAACATTGTGCCTCGATCCGTTTGCGACGTCGGTTGCGGCGCCGGAGAAGTCCTCGTCCAACTGCAAAAACGCATGGACAAGGCGACGCGATTTTTCGGCTTCGATACGGCTCAGACCGCAATCGACCTCTGCAAGCCGAAAGAAAACCCGGGCCTGAAATTTCAAAAGGGTGATTTTCTGGCCGACAGCCGCGATCGCTATGACCTCATTCTGGCACTCGACGTGTTCGAACACGTGCCGGACTATTTGGGGTTCCTGGCAAAATTATCCAAAAGAGCAGATAAGTTCGTATTCCACATACCGCTGGACATAAACGCATCTACGGTACTGCTGGGGTCGAGATATATGATGTATATGAGGAAAAACTACGGACACTTGCATTTTTTTACAGCAGAATCCGCTTTGGCAACGTTGGAGGAAGGCGGGTATAGCGTTTTAGATTACAAATATACCTGGGATCGTGAACGTGAAGTCTATCCGCGCATGCCCAAGTCGCTCCTGGGCAAACTCAAATGCACAATCGAATGGGCCATCCTTACGGTTGAGCAATTTGGCAACCGGCTGAGTCCTCGCTTTTGGTCGCGCATTCGCAAGCAGTACAACCTGCTCGTCATCGCCGAACCGGCGCGCGGTAACGTTGAACCGTAGTTCACACGAGTCCCCCGAAACAAACCTCGGCGGAACCGAAAGGCCATTGCACGCAAAGCGAGTGTCGGTGCGGCAGACGGCGCGAGAATTGCAATGCATTAAGACATTGTTGCTGAATTGCACGGTTGCTCGCCGTTAACCATTTCCCGCCTGTAAACTCTGTCAGGAAGCGGTTTAGAGTGACACCTGCGTTTTGGGGAACGCGTAATGCAGTCTGGGATCGTCGCGATACCGGCCGCGTGGGCGGCTGAACAAATCCATTTGAGACCGGACTATGTGCCGGTCGACGCGACCGTGCATGCGATCTTTGCGGCACAGGCGCGCGCGCGTCCGCAGGCGCCCGCAATAAAATTCAACAACCAAACGTCGACGTTCGCGCAGCTGGACGAAAGTTCTTCCCGCCTTGCCGATGTGTTGGTGGAATTGGGCGTAACGCGAGGCAGCCTCGTGGCCCTCTTGGCGCAGCGCGCGCCCGAAATGATCATCGCAATGCTGGCGGTGCTCAAAGCGGGGGCGGCCTACGTGCCGTTCGATCCGGCTTACAGCGATGAGCGTCTGGCGTTCATGGCCGCCGATTGCGACCCGGTCGTGATCATCGCCCAATCATCCTGCGCTGATCGCGTCATCGGTTCCGGAGCGCAGCACACCGTTCACTGTTTCGAAGACTTGCTGCGCCGAACGCCGATGCGATCGGCGCCGGCCGAGCCGTCGAGTGGCCGCGGCGAGGATCCTGCCTACGTGATGTACACGTCGGGCACGACCGGTCGCCCCAAAGGCGTCGTCATTCCGCACCGCGCCATCCTGCATCTCGTGCGCGATCAAACCTACTTCGAGTTTTCGGCGGAGCAGATTTTTCTGCACCTGACGACGCTCTCGTTCGACCCCAGCACGCTTGAGATTTGGGGGGCGCTGCTGAATGGCGGCCAAGTGGCCATTGTTCCGCAGCACGACCACCATTCTCTCGACGACATCGTCGCGGCAATCGAACAACACCAGCCGACAAGCACCTGCCTGACGCCGGGCATCTTTCATTTGCTCGTGGATCACAAGCTCGCGGACCTCGGTCCCTTGCGTCAGATCATGGTCGGCGGCGAAATACTTTCGCCCAGCCACGTTCGCAAGGCACTCGACGCCTTGCCTGCGTGCCGGATCGTCAACGCCTATGGTCCCACCGAATGTACCACGCTCATCACGCACTACTCGGCCTCACGAACCGGTTGGGGCAGCGGATCGGTGCCGATCGGCGTGCCGCTGTCGCATACGGTCATCGAGATTTTGGACGAGGCGCTGAACCCCGTCGCCGATGGCGACGTAGGCCAGCTTTGCGCCGGCGGTGACGGACTCGCGCTGGGCTATTTCAAACGCCCCGAACTGACGGCCGAGAAATTCGTGGTGCGCGACGGTGTCCGACTCTATCTGACCGGCGATCTGGTGCGCCGCAGGCCCGATGGGCTGATAGAGTTCATTGGACGCTCGGATACTCAGGTCAAGATCGACGGCAAACGTGTAGAACTCGGCGAAATTGAAGAGTGCTTGCGCGAAGACCCTCGCGTCGCCGACATCGTTGTCGTCGCCGAAACGGTTGGACGCGGCAAGCGCCTGACGGCCTACCTCACCTGGGCAAACCTCGCGGCAGACGTGGGCAGCCAAAGCGCCGCCGATCTCCTCGCAGACCTGCGTAAAAAACTGCCGCCGCATATGATCCCCGCCCACGCGGTTGTTGTCGATAAACTCCCTTTGACGCCAAACGGCAAAGTCGATCGTGCGCGCCTGCCGAAGCCACCGTCCCATCTGAGCGAATCCGTCTCGTTGCCTGATGGCGAAGTCGAACGCGCGCTGCGCGATATCTGGCACACGGTGTTGGGCGTCGACCGCATTGGCCTCGATGACAATTTCTTCGATCTCGGCGGCACCTCGGTTCAACTGATGGAAGTGCACGAACTCGTCCAGAAAAAGTTCGGGCGCGACCTGGAAATCGTTTCGCTGTTCGAAAGCCCAAAGATTGCCGATCTCGCACGCCTGTTGCGCGGACAAGATGCCGGCGTCAGCCGCCTCGACACGGTGCAAGCCAAAGCACGCCAGCAGGGCGATGCGCTTAAGCGCCTGCGCGCCGCCAGGCAGAAGCCACACGCATGACCGTAAGCCCACCTCCATCCGACGATGATGCAGCGGCGCCGTCTTTTGGCGGTGCCGCGATCGCAATCGTGGGCATGGCGGGCCGTTTCCCAGGCGCGCCCGGCATCCGCCAACTTTGGAAAAACTTACGGGACGGCGTGGAATCCGTCAGCCGCTTTGCGCCGCACGAACTAGAAGATTCGTTCCCCGACGAAATCCGCAACAGCCCCGATTTCGTCGCCGCGCGTTCCGTCCTCGACGGAGTCGAGATGTTCGACGCCGAATTCTTCGGCATGCACGCCCGCGAAGCGGCGCTCACCGATCCCCAACATCGCATCCTTCTCGAATGCTGCTGGGAAGCGCTGGAAGACGCGGGCCACGATCCCGCCGCCTACACGGGCGCGATCGGCGTGTTCACCGGCACGGCTTACAATAGCTACCTTCTCAAGCACGTCATGACCGATCGCGCCGCGGTCGACGAACTGACGTCGAATTTTCAAGTCGGATCCTACGCGGAGATTTCGGGAGCGTTGCCGGACTTCGCGGCCACGCGGGTCGCGTATAAACTCGATCTCAAAGGACCGGCACTCAATCTGCAAAGCGCGTGCTCGACGTCGTTGTCGGCGGTGGTGCAAGCCTGCCAAAGCTTGCTGCTCTACCAATCCGACATGGCCCTCGCCGGCGGCGTCTCGATTACATTCCCGCAAAAGCGCGGATATCTGTCGCTCGAAGGCGGCATGGTCTCGCGCGACGGCCATTGCCGTCCGTTTGATGCGAAAGCCGCGGGAACCGTTTTCGGGGGCGGCGCGGGCATCGTCTTGCTCAAGCGCTTGGACGACGCCATCGCCGACGGCGACCACATCTATGCCGTCATCCGCGGCTTCGGCATCAACAACGACGGCTCTCAGAAAATCGGCTTCACCGCACCGAGCGTGGACGGCCAAGCTGGCGCCATCGCGTCCGCACTCGCAATGGCCGAAGTCGATGCCGGCAGCATCGGCTACGTCGAATGTCATGGCACGGCCACACCGCTCGGCGATCCGATAGAATTCAACGGTCTCGTGAAAGCCTTCCGCGCCACGACGGACGCGCGCAATTACTGCGTCCTTGGATCGGCCAAAGCGAATTTCGGGCACCTCGACGCCGCCGCCGGCGTCACCGGGCTCATAAAAGCGGCACTGGTGCTGCATCAAGGCGAGATTCCGCCGCTGGTGAATTTCGCATCGCCCAACCCCCATATCGATTTGGCATCGAGCCCCTTCAAGTTTGCAAAGGATCTGACGCCATGGCCGCAGGATGATGCTCCGCGCCGGGCAGGCGTGAGTTCCTTCGGCGTAGGCGGCACCAACGTGCACGTCGTGTTGGAAGAAGCGCCCCGGACGACAACGCCCGCGCGCGACGTATCCGCAGCGACGGCGCCGGTAATTCTACCGCTGTCCGCTCGCACGCCCGACTCGCTCGACCGCATGGCGCAGGCTCTGGCCGAACGGCTCGAATCGATACCCGCGCTCGACGTCGATGATGTCGCCCGCACGCTGCAGTCCGGCCGTCGCGCGTTCGATTGCAGAACGGCCATCGTGGCGACGGACCGCGCCGACGCGATCGCCAAGCTCAAATACATAAAGCTCGCAAGCGTTCGCCCGACAACCCAGGCGCCCAAAATCGTATTCATGTTCCCGGGCCAAGCTGCGCAATACCCCGGCATGGGGCGCGCACTCTACGACAGCGAACCCGTATTCCGCGCCCACGTCGATCGCGGCGCGCGGCTGCTCGAACCCATCATCGGCGCCGACATCAGAGCGTTACTGTACGATCAAGTCTCCGGCGACGATGATGCGCCCCACCCCATACGCTCGACAGTTCTGGCGCAGCCCGCCCTATTCTTGATCGAGTACGCAACGGCGCAATTGCTCTTGGATCGCGGCATCGAGCCCACCGCCATGGTCGGTCACAGCCTTGGCGAATTCGTCGCCGCAAGTCTCGCGGGCGTGTTCTCATTCGAGGATGCACTGAAGCTTGTCGCCGCGCGTGGCCGCTTGATGCAAAGCCAACCGCCGGGCGCCATGCTCGGCGTGCGCCTCTCGCAAGCGCGCCTGTCCGAGCTGTGCGGCGACGGTGTTGAAATCGCAGCTGTCAACGCGCCCTCGCTCTCGGTCGCCGCCGGCACCTTCGAAGCGGTCTCGGCCCTCGAAGCAAAGCTTGACGCACAAAGTGTCTCGCATCGCCGCCTTCACACCTCGCACGCCTTTCATTCCGCGATGATGGACGACGTCGTCGAAGCGCTGAAGGCTGAAGCGGCCCGGATCAAATTCTCCGCCCCCAAGCGTCCCTACGTGAGCGCGGTCGACGGCAACTGGGCGCGTGCCGAAGATGTGATGTCGCCCGACTATTGGGCGCGCCATTGCCGCCAGAGGGTGCGATTTGCCGACGCAATCGCGACGGTTCTTGAAGGCAAGGATACAGTTCTCGTCGAAGTCGGTCCCGGGCGCACCTTGTCGACCTTCGCTTTGCAAGCGAAAGACAAGTCGAACTTGCGATCGATGATCTCGACCCTCCCCGAATTCGCCAACCGGGAAACGGATCGCGAGACGTTCTCATCCACTCTCGCAAACCTATGGTGCGAAGGTGTCCCGCTCGATTGGACGAAACTCCAACGCCCGGGCTCCAAGCGCGTGTCGCTGCCGACTTACGCCTTCGCGCGCAAGCGCCATTGGGTCGATGCACCGAAAACAGACCGTAATGCAGTCGCACCGGCTGCAACCGCCGTTGTGCTGGCGACGCAATTGACCCCGCCAGCCATCGAAGTGCCACCCGCCATTCAATCGCCGCAACCGTCAGAGCCCGAAATGAGTGACCCCAGAATCCAACTCGATGCCCAGATCCGGGCGTTGCTAGAAGACTTGTCCGGCGAAAGTTTGGACGGCGCCAGCGCAACGGCAAGCTTCGTGGAGCTCGGCTTTGACTCTCTGTTTCTCGGTCAAGTTGTTCAGCGCTTGCAGAAGACGTTCGGCGTCAAGATCACCTTTCGTCAGTTGATGAAGGACTATCCCACGATCGAAGCGCTCGTCGACCTCGTCCTGAAGTCGGCAAAGCCGGGAACAATCTCGGCGCCTCCACAATCCGCGCTGGCAGTTGCCGCGGCCGTGCCGCACTCGCCGGTGCCGACGACGACGCAAACAGTGCCGCAATTCGCGCCGGGATCGGGCATCGAAGGCGTCCTGCAGCAACAACTCGTCGCGATGCAGCAACTGATCGCCCAGCAGTTGCAAACGATCCAAACCATTGCCGGCGTGCAGCAGGCGAACGCGCCACAGCCGATGACGCCGGCACAAGCGCCGCAGCGCGTGACAACGTCGAGCCCGGTGACGCCACCCACCGACACGGAGGAGGAAGCGCCCGCCCCATCGCGCTTTCAGATGTATCGCCCCGGCGCCACGTCCGCGATCGATGAAATGTCGCCCGACAGGCGGCGCTTTATCGACGACCTGGTTCGGCGCTACACGGAAAAGTCGCCAGGCTCTAAGGCACGAACGCAAGAATATCGTGCCGTACTCGCAGACCCGCGTTCAGCCAACGGCTTCCGCGCCGAGTGGAAGGAAATGGTCTATCCGTTGGTCGTGGAGCGCTCGAAAGGCTCGAAGCTCCTCGACGTGGACGGCAACGAATACATCGATCTCGTCAACGGCTTCGGCCAGACCATGTTCGGCCATGCGCCCGACTTCGTGACCGATGCCGTCGAAAAGCAATTGGCCGAAGGCTTCGCCATCGGTCCGCAAACCCCGCTCGCCGGCGAAGTCGCAAAACTATTCGCTGACATGACCGGCAACGAGCGCGTCACGTTCTGCAACACGGGGTCCGAAGCGGTGATGGCGGCGATGCGCATTGCGCGCACGGTCACCGGCCGCGAGAAGATTGTGGTTTTCGGCGGCTCCTATCACGGGCAATTCGATGAAGTGCTGGTGAAACCGGCGCCGGGAAAAGGCAAGCGCGGCGCCTCGCCCGTCGCGCCGGGCATCCCCCAAGAATCCGTCGACAACATCATCGTGTTGCCCTATGCGACGCCGGAAAGCCTCGCGTGGGTGCGCGAAAATGCGGATGACTTGGCGGCCGTGATGGCCGAAACCGTTCAGAGCCGCCACCCGAGCCTTCGCCCGCAAGAATTCTTGTCCGAGTTGCGCGCCATTACCGAAGCGTCCGGCAGCGCGCTGATTTTCGACGAGGTCGTGACCGGCTTCCGCGTTGCCCAAGGCGGCATGCAGGCGGTCTTCGGCATCAAGGCCGACCTCGCAACCTACGGAAAAGTCGTCGGTGGCGGCATGCCGGTCGGTGTGCTGGCCGGCAAAGCAAAGTTCATGGATGCGCTCGATGGCGGCTTCTGGCGGTTTGGCGACGACAGTGCGCCCGAAGTGGCGCCAACCTTCTTCGCCGGGACTTTCGTTCGCCATCCGCTCGTGATGGCCGCGTGCCGGGCGGTTCTGTTGCACATGAAGGAGCACGGTCCCGAGCTGCAAGAAGCGCTCGCCGAACGCATGCGCCGCCTTGTCGCCGAACTGAACGGCGAGCTCGCACGCTGCGGCGTCAAGACAAGGTTCGAATCCTACAGCAGCTGGGCCGTGGTGAATTTTGCCGCCGAAGACGCACTAGGCAGCCTGTTGTTCCAACACATGCGCCTGCTCGGCATTCACGTGCTTGAGGGCTTCCCTTGGTTCCTCACCACCGCACACAGCGACTCCGATACGGCCCGCATTGCGCGCGCTTTCAAAGAAAGTCTCGAAGCACTCCAGTCCGCCGGCATCCTCGCGCCCTCCGGCGCCAGCGCGTCGTCGAACACCGCCGCCCGTTCGTCGCTTGACGAAAAGATTCCGCTGACAGAAGCCCAGACCGAAATCTGGCTTGCGGCCCAGCTGGGTGACGAAGCGTCTTGCGCCTTCAACGAGAGCGGGACCCTAACACTTAAGGGCGAGCTTCGCCCTGACGTCTTGATCTCCGCCTTGAACGACGTCGTTGCGCGGCACGAAGCTCTGCGCATGACCGTATCCGCCAGCGGCGACGCGTTGCAGGTGAAGCCGACGCTCGAACTGGCGATCCCGCTCATCGATATTTCGCACGACCCCGATGCCCATCAGCGCCAAAAGCAACTGATGGACTCCGACGCGCAGCTGCCCTTTGATCTGGCCAACGGTCCGCTGTGCCGCGGCACGCTCGTCAAACGCTCGGCCCTGGAACACGGCTTGATCTTCACCGCCCATCACATCATCTGCGATGGCTGGTCGATGGGCATCGTGATGGCCGAACTCGCCGCCTGCTACGCGGCGCGGTTGGAAGGGCACGCCGTCGACTTGCCGCCCCCGATGGGGTTTCGCCGCTATGCGCGCGAGCAAGGTCAACGCAAGCAAATTGATCCGAAGGTCGAAAAATTCTGGTTGAACGAATTCAAAGACCTTCCGGCGCCGCTTGAACTTCCCGCCGATCGCCAGCGTCCGCCCCTCAAGTCGTTCAGAGGGGCGACGCATTCCGAA
>JAIOQG010000095.1 GCA_021413465.1 Alphaproteobacteria bacterium
AACTCGCCCTTGTGCCGCTCGATGAAGCCGGTATCGACCTCGCCCGCAACAAACGCCTTGTGCCGCAACGTCGAAATCAAGAACGCAAGATTTGTGCGCGGCCCCGCAACCTCCGCCGTCTCGAGCGCGCTCGCAAGCCGCGCCACCGCGCCCTCACGCGTCTGATCCCACGCGATGATCTTGGCGATCATGGGATCGTAAAACATCGTCACCTCTCCGCCTTCGACGACACCGGCATCGACGCGAATGTGGACGCTAGGCTCGGGCAATTTTAATCGCGCCAGCCGCCCCGTCGACGGAAGAAATCCGCGCACGGGGTCTTCCGCATAAAGACGCACTTCAACCGCATGACCGTTGATCGCCAGTTGGTCTTGGCCGCGCGGAAGCTTCTCGCCGGCCGCCACGCGCAATTGCAATTCGACGAGATCGAACCCCGTGATCATCTCGGTCACCGGATGCTCGACCTGCAGCCGGGTGTTCATCTCCATGAAAAAGAACCCGTCCGGCTTCAAGCCTTGCGACCCGTCGACGATGAACTCGACCGTACCGGCACCCTGATAGCCGATCGCCTTTGCACACTTGACCGCGGCCTCGCCCATCAGACGGCGCATCTCCAAAGGCATGCCCGGCGCCGGCGCCTCTTCGATCACTTTTTGGTGGCGCCGTTGCAGCGAACAATCGCGCTCGAACAAATGCACCGCGTTGCCATGAGCATCGGCGAAGACCTGAATTTCGATATGACGCGGCGCCGAAACGTATTTCTCGATCAGAACCCGAGCATCGCCGAACGAAGCCTGTGCCTCGCGCTGCGCGCCCTCAAGCGCCTTGGCAAAGTCGGCAGGCTTATCGACCCGCCGCATCCCCTTGCCGCCGCCGCCCGCCACCGCCTTGATAAGAACGGGATATCCGGCGCGCTCCGCTTCCTTCGCCAGCAAAGCAACCGACTGATCCTCGCCGTGATAGCCCGGAACGACGGGCACGCCCGCCTTGATCATCAGCGCTTTGGCGGCATCCTTAAGCCCCATCGCCCGAATGGCCGCAGGCGGCGGCCCGACGAAAGTCAGCCCCGCCGTCGCGCACGCCTCGGCAAAAGCGGCATTCTCCGACAAGAATCCGTAACCCGGATGCACGGCCGTCGCACCGCTGCGTTTCGCCGCCTCAAGGATGGCCTCGACATTCAAATAGCTTTCGCGCGCAGGCGAGGGACCGATACGCACCGCCGTATCGGCCATCGTCACATGCGGCGCGCCGGCATCCGCGTCCGAATAGACGGCGACGGTCTTGATCCCCATGCGCCGGGCGGTGCGGATCACACGGCACGCAATCTCGCCGCGATTGGCGATCAAGAGCGACGAAATCATCGATCCCCTACTCCGCCCATTTCGGCTTGCGCTTTTCAAGGAAGGCCGACAACCCTTCTTTTGCTTCCGCGGTCGATCGCTGCTCCGCGATGCGCCGCGACGTGTCCGCGATAATGTGACTGTCGATCGGCCGCCCCGCGACCGCCGCAATCAGTTCCTTGGCGGCATTGATGGCACCGGGCGCGCAGGTGAAGATCTGCTGCACCATGCGCTCGACTTCCTTCGCCAGCGTATTGTTATCCTCGACCACGATATGCACGAGACCCAACGCATGCGCCGTCGCGGCGTCGAACCGCTCGGCCGTCAGGAAATAGCGATGCGCCGCGCGCGCGCCGATCGCGCGGATGACATAGGGCGATATCACCGCCGGAATGATGCCAAGACGCACTTCCGACAGCGCGAACGACGCCCCTTTGGTGGCAATGGCTATATCGCAAGCCGAAAGAATGCCGCACCCGCCCGCCATCGCCGCGCCATGCACCAGCGCGATCGTCACCTGCGGCAGCGTGCTCAGACGCCGCAGCATCTCGCCCATGCCGCCGGCATCCTCGCGGTTGTCGCGCTCGGTCAGATCGGCCGCGGCCCGCATCCACGCCAAGTCGGCTCCCGCGGAAAAACTGGGGCCCGCCCCCTCGACCAGCACCACGCGCACCCCGTCGGCGCTGCGCAGCGTCTCGAAGATATCCGAGAGCCGCTCGATGACCTCGGGATTAAAGGCATTGTGAACCTTCGGGCGGTTCAGCGTTACGACCGCCACTCCCGCGCGTGTCGTGTTCAAAAGGACAACGTCCTCAGCTTCGCTCATGTGGTGCTTTCCCGATGGCCGTCCAAAACGGCCGTTGGAGGGGCGCAATGCAGTTCCCTGCAACTACACCACCAAGGCGGGAATGACAAAACCTGGCCAGCCGAAACGAAAGAGGGCGGCAGTTTGCACTGCCGCCCCCAAGAAACCCGGTCATTTCCGGATCAGAAATCTTTCGTCACGCTGATGAACGCACGCCGGCCCAGCAAGTCATAGGGGCCGCCCGTCGCAACCGCGTTGCCTTGGCGCCCGAACGACCCGGTGGACGGACCGTCGCTCGAAACGGTCGGCGGCGCATCGTCGAAGATGTTGCTGACCCCCACGACAAGCGCCCAATCGTCCGCACGATAACGCACGGAGGCATCGTGCACGGCCGAGAACTCCGTGAAGTGCTTATAGGTGCCGAGGAACGGCGAACCATTAAACAGCAACTGATTGCCGCCGATGATCTCGTCGTTCGACGTGCGCGAAGCCATTTCGGTGTGCCAGAAGAACGTCCAATCCCCCCTCTCAAAGCGCGTATTGATCGAACCCACGAAGTCGGGATCGTAAAGCGTGCCGTTAAAGGCTTGCGCACCTTCGCCGATAGCATCGGTTTCGTCCGTAAACGTCCACGTGAAGTCGCCGTCCACGACGAACTTTCCGAACGAGAACTCGTGCGCATAGCGTACATTAAGGTCCATGCCGTCGGAAATTTGCGACGCAATGTTGAAGAACGAGTCGTTCACCGTGTT
Source organism: Alphaproteobacteria bacterium (assembly GCA_021413465.1). Classification (GTDB taxonomy): domain Bacteria; phylum Pseudomonadota; class Alphaproteobacteria; order Micropepsales; family Micropepsaceae; genus SZUA-430. The sequence goes on from JAIOQG010000095.1 coordinate 2,898, forward strand.
GATCTGCCCGAAGTTGGGTGACAACGGATTAGTGTCGCGGTCGTACAACGAGCAGAAAGGATTGGCCAACGCCGGCGCCCGCGTATGGCAGAACAACACAATATTTGCCGGGCCCAATTGACCGACTTCGTCCTTTACTTCGAATTCCCAATAGTCGAGAGCGATGGAAAGGTCGACCCAATCGGGCGTCCAAATGAACCCGACAGTGCGCGCTTCAGATGTTTCGGCGCGCAAGACGCCCGGTCCGCCGCCGCCGGTGACCACCAACGTCCCGCTTGTTCCACCAAGAAACCCAGGCGCCAAATTCAACCCGCCGGGACCGCACGACGAAACGATACGCGGGTCGCTGGATAGATCCCAATTGATGCAAGGATCGATGGCGTTTGCGTTTTGAAAGCCGGTCTGGTTGGCCAGGAACATCTCGAACAACGCCGGCGCCCGGAAGGACGTTCCCGTCGTACCCCGAACGCGATATTCCGGCGTAATCTGATAGTTGAGTCCGAGCTTGAAGACCGAACCGTCACCATAGCTGTCATAGCTCGTGTAGCGGCCCGAGGCATCGAACGTCAGAGACTCGGCAAACTTCATTCCGCCAAGCAGCGGAATTTCGACTTCGCCGAAAACTTCGTGAACACTGTCTTTTCCGGCCGTCCGGCCAGCCGAAGTCTGACCCCAATAATTGTTCGCACGGGCCATTTCGCCGGGCGTGTCGTCGATTTCGTCGCGCCGGATCTCGAACCCGGCCGCGGCGGCAACCATACCGTACGGCAACTCGAACAAATCGCCCGTCACCGAACCGTTGATCATCGACTGCGTATAGCCGGTGGTCCCCGTTTCTTCGCCGAACAAGAACGCCTTCTGCTGCGGCGTAAATTGCCCCTGCAGCACCGCGGCACTGAACCAATTGATCGTCGGACAGCTTGGCGCCGGCGCCGAGATGGTGATGAACGACGCGTCGCAAGCAACGACCCCGAGCGTCGCCGCATTCACCCGGTCGTCGTAAACAAACGAGTTGGTGTAAGACGCGTCGGAACGGGAATGCTGCACGAAGAGGTCGTACGACCAGTTGCCAAACAAAGGAATCTTGTCGCCGAACTCGCCGCGAACACCCCACACCGTTCTGAAAAAATCGATCTCTTGCGATGCCGTAGCGTCGGTCAAGATCACGGGCTGCGACAAAGCGCCGATCAGGTTACTGGGATGCGTAACGTCGATAAATGGAAACAACTGTTTGATGCCGAACTGATCCGACTTGCGACGCGTAAACAGATTCTCGGTATACGCTTCAATCCCGCTACCGAGGTCGTACGAACCGGTCAAATAGAGCGAGCCGCGCTCGACCGGTGCAACAACGTCCGTCTTGTCGAAGCGAGCGTCGTCCTGTTTCAGTTCCGCTTGCGATGCCCGCCACGCGGCTTCCGTTTGCGCCCGCTGGGCAGGCGTCATGACGGCAAACTGCTGCGACGCCGTGCAAAGCGATGGACCGCAAAATGTCGGCGCACCGAAAACGCGTGCCGTGCGCGTATACGATATGCCTACGCGGTGAAAACCCGCAATGTCGAGCCCAAGCGGTCCGCCGCCGGCCACGGCCGTCGGATCCGCAACGAAAAGACCGCCGGCTGTGCGCGCCGCGACGTTGCCAAAGACATTCTGGCATTGAGACTGGCCGGTTGCAGGATCGATGATATCCAAGAAACGTCCGGATCCCACTTCGTAAACGTTGTCCTGCGCGCACGACAGAAAATCACGATCTCCGATCGTAAGCGTTTCGCGACGGTAGTATTCCCCGGCCAGAGTGACCGAACCGCGGTCGAACACTTCGCCCCAAATGCCATCGACGCGATAAGAGTTGCCGCCGCCTTCGAACGTGGCGGTTCCATCGGCCGTGAAGGACAGTCCTTCGTAGTTCTGACGCGTGATCACATTGACCGCGCCCGCCACCGCGTCCGAACCGTAGATCGAAGAACTTCCGTCTTTCAGAATTTCAAACCGGTCGATCATCACTTGCGGCACCGTATTGAGATCGGGCGATCCCAACTGTCCCGACGACCCCGCCGGCGCCAACCGGCGGCCGTTGACGAGCACGAGCGTTCTATTGGCACCCAGACCGCGCAGCGAGATGGAGTTTGCGCCTGATCCACCCGGAACAACGAATGCACTGAACGTGTTGTTGATTTGCTGGGAGCCTGCGGCGGTCGAAGAACTCTGCAGAATATCCGCCGTATCGTTCAACCCTTCGAGCGTCGAGTCTTCGCGCGTGATGATTTGAATGGGCGCCGACGACGTGAACTCGTTCTTTCTCAATCGCGATCCCGTCACCACCACTTTCTCGACCGGCGCGGCGTCTGCAGCCGGCGCCGCTGGATCGTCTGGCGGCGGCGTCGGTTGAGCCTGCGGCGCAGGCGGCGTTGCCGGTTGCGCGTGCGACAAGCCAGTTCCAAAAGCAAACACCGTCAGTACGCTGACAGTCGCAATTAACTCGCGACGAAATTTTTTCATTTGAAGCCCCCACCTCAACGCCGCACCAGCGGCGATCAAATCACAAAGCCATACGACGCAACGCGCGCCGGGCTTTCGTGGGGCAAGTGTTGGCTCAATTGGAGATGGATATCACTAGTATTCACACGCACCGTTCGATTATGCAGTGAACGAGTCGCGGTGAAATCACAGGCCAGTTGATCAAAAAAACTACGATCCAGTTTCTATTGCATATTGATCAATAAAATTATTGCAAAAAAGGACGGCACGGATGCGCCGCCCCATTTCTGAAATCCCGCTGCTTGGCGGATTATTCGAAAGCAGAACCGAGCGATGCCTTCATGCCAAAGAAGACCGTCCGCCCATCCGGCCCGATCGGCAACACGGTTTGTCCGATGTCTGGCTCCTGATCGAACAGATTGTTGATACCGGCATAGAGTTCAATCGCATCGTTCGCCTGATAGCGCACGACAACGTCATGAACGTGAAGCGTACCGATGGTCGTGATGTCTCGCTGATCGGGATCGTTTGCCAGCGAGAGCTTCTCAACGGCCAGAATCTCGCTCTGCCAACGAAACGCATAGCCGACCGTCCACTCCTTAAACTCCCATTGCAGGCCGAGATTCACCACCCATTCCGGTGCTGATCCGCCGAGCAGCGTTAGCGCCTCACCGGCATCGTCGTCGGTCGCACCGCCTTGAAGCGTCACGAGATCAAGCTGTTCGAGTTTCGAACCGACAACCGACGCCCTCATGGAACCCAGGTCCGTATCCGGCCCCAACAAGTCGGTCAGTTCGAAACGATAGTTCACTTCAAAATCGATTCCAGTCGATTCGAATGACGCGATGTTGACGGCTTGAACCGTCAGCGCGTCAAGCTGTCCCAACTGTGTCGCCGGTGTGACCTCGGTCGCATCAATGCGGCTCAACGCGGCGCAAAAGACGTTAGCGAGCGAAGGCGCATCGTAGCACGCATCCACGGCATCTTGGCTTGAAGGCGTAAGAATGCCGTCTCTGATTTCGACCGTCCAATAGTCTACGACCGCGGAGAACCCTTTGAGAAAGGTCGGCGTCAGCACGACACCGATTGTGATAGTGTCGGCTGTTTCTTCTTGTAAGTGGGTGTTACCCTTTTGCACACCCGGGAAAGAAGATGTCAGGTTACCGTCAAAATTGTAGGGTGCCGTGGACACACCGAGCGCCGAAAGTGCGGCAATGCAATTGGCTAAGCGCGTCGACGATCCCTGAGTGACATTACTTTGATCGCATGGATCGTTGGGTTGGAAAAACGATTGTTGTTCCGGTGAGAACAGCTCGCCGATATTCGGCGCACGAACCGCGCGCGATACGGTGGAACGCAATCTAACATCTTGCACCGGCGCCCAGCTGCCACCGTACTTCCAACTCAGATTGTCGCCGGCCGTCGAATACTGCGACGAACGCACGGCGCCGTTTACGGACAAATCATACGCAAACGGAACCTCCTTGAGTATCGGCAAGTTCACTTCGGCAAACGATTCACGCACTTCATAAGAACCGGCGCTCGGACTCAACGCGTTGCCGAACGTATTGCCACTCAACAATATGGGATCCGGCGTGTTGGAGCTTTCTTCACGACGCCACTCTCCGCCCGCGACAATTCCGATGCCACCACCGGGCAGCGAGAACCAACTTTGCGTGTCATAGCTCAGGAATCCACTGACCACTTGCTGGTCCAACCGGCTCTTGGTCGGCGTGTTTGTCATGATCCAAGCCAGAGCCGCTGCGGATTTGGGATTCGGATCGAAGATGTTGATCGGCACACAACCGCTACCGGGACCGGGCGTAAACGAGATGCCGAAGGGCACAGAACCGAAGATCTCCGGCAACGGGTCTGCAGGGAACAGGTCGCTACGACAAATCGGATGACCGCCGCCATCAAGCACCACGTCCGTTGCCGCGAGAAAGCGATCGGTTATTCGGTTGTTCAGATCAATTTGAAGAACGTCTGTCCGTCCGAATGTGTAGGACAGTTCATACCCCAAATCGTCCGTCAACTCGCCGTCGATGCCCAAAACACCACGGTAAGTCTTTCGCGTCGTGTGATCGCCGCGCATGCCCAAATCGAAATTGTCGCGCGTCGAGAAGTAGAAATCCTCGGTGGTGCCTAAATCTGCAGCTGCGATTGGCGCCAAATTCGCCAGGATCGCAGCGGGAACAAACGGATTGCTGGCGCGTATCGGCAATCCGAAATCAAACGTCGGCTGATAGCCCGTCGTGGAATCGTTGTGAACGAACTTCGCCTCGCCAAAGAGGCGGATCATGCGCGAAAACTCGTAATCCCCGATCAAATTGAACGATGAGACTTCCTGCTTGGGCTCGATCAAACCGTTATACGTGTGCAACTTTGTCGTATTTCCGCCGATTTGGCGATTGCCGACATGAATTCCGGGATCCCAAAGTTCACCGGTCCCCAAATAGGCCTGCTTCGGCACCAGCGGATTCGTAAACCCGGCGATTTGATCCGGCGCACTCGACTCCAAATCGAACCCGTGCAGCAACCATTCGTTGCCGGTTATGACGCCGGACGGTGCGCTGTCGGGCCAGCCGACATTCCGCGCAAAAATTCGGTCGGGCAAATTGGGATCGTCACCAGGAATGGCCCGTTCCGCCGGGTTTCGCACCAAAAAGAACGCGTTCTGATTCGACGCGTCGCGATCAAGCGGATCAAGCTCATCGCTGCGACGGAATTCGTAAGCACCCAGCAAATTTCCGCGGCCCTCGTCGAACGACGTACCCGTTGCGACACTCCCCAGATATTGCCCCAAATCCCCTTGATCCGATCCGCCAACTTGAACTCGAACGAGCGTACCGTCGAGGCGGCGGCGCATGACGAAATTGACGACGCCAGTGACCGCATCTGCCCCATAGATGGCGGACGAACCGCCGGTGAGAACATCGACGCGCTCGATCAAGTCGATCGGAATGGAGTTGACGTCGACGCCGGTGTCGCCCGCAAGCGACCCGACATGGCGCCGCCCGTTCACGAGTACGAGCGTCCGATTGGTCCCCAAATTTCGAAGGTTCAACTGGTTGAGTCCCGAGATTCCGACAGCGCCGACATTCGTCGTGCTCTTGGGATCGAGCGACCCAATCAACGCAGGATAGCGCTCCACGATGTTCGTGACATTGATCTCGCCCGATGACTGAATACTGTCCGCGCCGATGGACGTAATCGGATTGGGCGACACCAAACCTGGATTCTTCAAACGCGTTCCGGTGACGACAACCTTTTCGACGGGTCCCTTGCTTGCTTGTTCGCCAGGCTGACTTTGCGCGCTTGGTCCGGGCGGCGGCTCGGAGGGTTGCGCGAGCGCCGATGTCCCGGCAACAAACCCCGAGACCGACAAAGCAACGATTGAAGCAGAAATCGACAGTTTACGGCGAACAAGCATGAGAGCCCCCAATCATCGGGAAGCCGCGCAATCAAACTCAAAAAAAAGAAAACGAGCGCGACAATTTGATGTCGCTCGATTTTGGCTCACCGTTCGTGTTTGAGCATTCAAAAACGACTCCGCAGCAGAATTTGAATCACGCGCGTCTCGTTGAAATCACAGGCCAGATCGTGGATAAAAAAATCGATCCAGATTTTATTGCAGATAACGCAACGTGATTTTTGCCAATATGGAAAATATAAATCTACCGCGGCCAATCTCCGCGCACGGCGAGCATCCGCACGTCACGCGCACCGCAATGGCGCTTGCGCACGTCGTTCGAACAGGCGCGCGCGCGAAGGTCTTTATCGAGACATACCCAAACCTCTGCCAATTGGTTGCGGCTGCACGTCGCCGATAAGTCGTCTTTGCCGATCGAACGGTTTGCATCCAAGAACGCCCGCCGCACGTCGTCCGGTGTCGTAACGATCGGCCGTGGCGGTGCGCGGTAGGCGGGCGGCACCTTCACGGCATCAAACGCCAGCGCGGCGGTCGCGAAATAGTCGGCTTGGCTGAGCCCGGAGCACGTGCCGTGCTTTTCCCATTCGTGCTGCACGAGTTGTGCCGACGGTGAGATCTTCAACACGTCGTTCATCACGGCATCCGACACCGCCCGCGGCTCTCCCGTCTGACAGTTCTCGGGATAGCCGCGCTCGTTCTGCGGCCACAAGCCATGTAGAACGAATCCGTACGGCCGCCCGGAACGGCATTGCAGATCGTCGTCGCGCCCGCGCCCCGAATCGCCGGAGCAATGCGTCGGCGACCACGAGAGCACGAGCACGTAGTAATCGAACGCCGCCGTCGCAATCGCAGGCCCCCCCGTCTGTCGCTGTTCCTGCGGCGCTGGAGCCGTATCGACGGTTACCGTCTCGCTAGGCTGCGGCGCATCGGATCGCTCAGCCCGCTTGGGCACTTCGCGCGACCAGAACGTCGCGAACGCAACAAGAATGAGAACGCCGATAACGACTTGCCTGATGCGCTGACCGTCCACTCTCTCCTCCACCTATTGCGAGAAACCAGCGCCGTGTTGGTCGGCGTGCTTGACGCTGGCGATGCCCACGCCTGTGTCTCGCTACATCCTAAACACGCCGAAATTAGTCCTTGGGATCGGCGCGTTCAGCGTCGCGCTCAACGCCAGCGCCAACACGCGCCGTGTCTCGCTCGGTGCAATGATGCCGTCGTCCCACAACCGCGCCGTCGCGAAATAGGGATTTCCCTCTTCCTCATAGCGTGCGCGCACCGGCGCCTTGAACGCCGCCTCTTCTTCTTTGCTCCAAGTCTCGCCGCGCGCCTCCATGCCGTCGCGCTTAACCTGCGCCAGCACGCTCGCCGCCTGCTCGCCGCCCATCACCGAGATGCGCGCGTTCGGCCACGAGAACATGAAGCGCGGACTATAGGCCCGCCCGCACATGCCGTAATTGCCCGCGCCGTACGAACCGCCGATGATCAGCGTAATCTTCGGCACCTGCGCGCACGCGACCGCCGTCACCAATTTCGCGCCGTCCTTGGCGATGCCGCCCGCTTCGTATTTCGCGCCCACCATAAAGCCCGCAATGTTCTGCAAAAACAGCAACGGAATGCCGCGCTGACACGCAAGCTCGATGAAATGCGCGCCTTTGAGCGCCGATTCAGAAAACAAAATCCCGTTATTCGCCAAAATCGCCACCGGCACGCCCCAGATATGCGCAAACCCGCACACCAGCGTCGTGCCGTAGAGTTTTTTGAATTCGTCGAACACCGACCCGTCGACGAGCCGCGCGATCACCTCGCGCACGTCGTATTGCTGGCTCAACGCCTGCGGCACGATACCGTCGAGTTCGGCGATGTCGTAGAGCGGCTCGACCGGCTCGCGCAGCGCGACCACGGGCACCTTCGTGCGATTGAGCGTCGTCACGATGCGCCGCGCCAGCGCCAGCGCATGCGTGTCGTCTTGCGCGTAGTGGTCGGTGACGCCACTGCGGCGCGAATGCGTATCCGCACCGCCAAGCTCTTCCGCAGTAACAATCTCACCGGTCGCCGCCTTCACAAGCGGCGGCCCGCCCAAAAAGATCGTGCCCTGATTGCGCACGATGATGGATTCGTCCGACATCGCCGGCACATAGGCGCCGCCCGCCGTGCACGACCCCATGACGACCGCAATCTGCGGAATGCCCATCGCCGACATGTTCGCTTGATTGAAAAAGATGCGGCCGAAATGCTCGCGGTCGGGAAAAATCTCCGCCTGGTTCGGCAGGTTCGCGCCACCCGAATCGACGAGATAGATGCACGGCAGCCTGTTCTCGCGCGCGATCTCCTGCGCCCGCAAATGCTTCTTCACCGTGATCGGATAATACGTGCCGCCTTTAATCGTCGCATCGTTGCACACGATCACGCATTCTTGCCCTTCGACACGGCCGACGCCCGTGATGATCGAGGCCGCATGAATATCGTCGTCATACATGCCGAAGGCGGCCAGCGGCGACAACTCCAGAAATGGCGTCCCCGGATCGAGCAACCTGTTCACCCGCTCGCGCGACAATAGTTTTCCGCGCTCGATGTGCCGCTGGCGCGAGCGCTCGTCGCCGCCCTTGGCGGCCGTCACGATGCGTTCGTTCAATTCGGCGTTAAGCTTGCCCATCGCCGCGGCGTTGGACTTGAAGCGCTCGTCGCGCGTCGATATCGCGCTTTTGAAGACGGTCATGGAGTAAATCGTATCGCTGTTGGCGGGGGCCGCCAAACAAGCACGCCCCACGCTGGCCCGCAACGTGTCGCGCACCAGTGGCTTCCGGTAACGGCCGGGATGCGATAAACGGTGAAGATGGAAACTTTTCTGCACGACATTTCGTGGGTCGTCCCTCTGCGCTCGGCGATCCTCACCCCCATCTTCAAAGGGCTCACGCTGCTGGGCTATCCGCCGTTCTTCTTGGCCTTTCTGCCGGTCGGCTATTGGCTATGGGACAAGAAGATATTTACGCGCCTGGCGATCCTGGTCGGCATCGTCGGCATTTCGAACTCGTTCCTGAAAGACCTATTCCAAGATCCGCGGCCGCCGCTCGAGTTTGCGATGGACAAGGGCGTCGGCGAATCGTTCGGTCTGCCGTCGGGCCACGCGCAGATCGCCGCCGCGATGTGGTTCTGGTTGGCCTATGAAATCGGACGCTCGTGGGGCTGGGCCGCTGCCGCGTTGATCACGGCAGGCGTCGGCTTCTCGCGCCTTTATCTCGGCGTGCACGATGTCGAGGACGTTCTCGCAGGAACGTTGCTCGGCCTGGCATCGGTCGTAATTTATCGGGGCCTGGTTTCCGAGCAATTCAACGCCTGGCACAAACTCAATCCCGCGCTTCAGTTTGCGGCGATCGTGGCCTTTGCACCTCTATTCTATTTCTTCTGGCCTGCGGGCGTACCGATCGGCACGATTGCACTCGTTTTTTTCGTTGCCTTCTGGTGGCTCGGTCACCTCATCGACGAAAAATGGATCCGCTATGAACGCCATGAAAGCTGGCTGTTTGCCGGCGTCGCCGCCGTCGCCGGTATCGTGGTTTTGTTTTCCCTGTTCAAAGTGATGGGCGACAATTTCGAAGCGATGGGTCTGTCCAAATTGGTGGCCACCTCGCTGCAAACCGCGATCATTTCGTTCTATGCAACCGCGATTGCGCCGGCGATCTTCCGCATGTCCCGCCTCGCCTGGTGAAACGTTAAGCGTCGCAGCGCGAGGCCACATCCGCGCGCTGCGGCTTTCGCGTCACACAGCATCGTTGTCATCACACATTTACACTCCCGGCGCCGGCACGAGGTACGGTGGTCACAGCCTCAGTGATTCGAAGGAGTCACCGCGCCGGTGCCTGATGTATGCCAGGAAATCGACCACCAGTGGTCTTGCGCAAACGTCCCGCGCAAATCGCTCCGCATCGGCGCAACAGTCTTAGCAATGCAATTTCATCTCACTCAGTTTGTGTGTGGCCGGGACCGGGCCGTGCAGTCGCACGCGCGCGCTCCCAAGTTCGAGGGGAATGAGCAATGGGCAAGAGAGCAAGCCGTAAGCGCACGCGTGAAGAGTTCCAGGAACATTCCAAAGTCCGCGCGTTGTTTCCCGTGCGCGGTGCATGGTCGCCGGTCGATCGCGGGCAAAGCGAGACGAGCTATACACGTCACGTCAAACCCTGCTCCGACAATCAGCGCCGCCTCTTAGAAGCCATCGACACCAGCAATCTCGTCGTCGCCGTCGGACCGGCCGGAACCGGCAAAACCTTTCTCGCCATTGCCAAAGCCGTCGAAGCGCTTGAGTCGGGCAAAACCACCCGAATCATGCTCTCGCGCCCGGCCGTCGAAGCCGGCGAAAACTTAGGCTTCCTTCCCGGCGGCCTCGAAGACAAACTCGCGCCCTATCTGCGCCCGCTCTATGACGCATTGTCCGATCGCTTGGGCAACAAGCGCTTGAAGACTCTCTTGGCCGAAGGCGTGATCGAGATTGCGCCTATTGCCTATATGCGCGGCCGCACGCTCAACAACGCCTTCATCGTCATCGACGAAGCCCAGAATTGCACCTACGGCCAATTGAAAATGCTGCTCACGCGGCTGGGTTGGCATTCGACGATGGTGATGACCGGCGATCCCGACCAAACCGATCTGCTGCCGGGCTTAAGCGGCCTAGGCCAAATCGCCGACCGTTTGTCGACGCTGGACGACATCGCGGTCGTGCGTCTCGAAGACCGCGACATTGTCCGCCATCCGCTGGTCGCGGCCATGCTGACGGTGCTCTGAGGACAAAATAAAAGGGCCGGTCAGACCCGGCCCTTTTTACACCAACGTCGCCAAACGAGGCTTAAGCAAACGCAACCACTTGCGCCGTCACCAGCGCACCGAGCGCGAGACAGGCGAAATAAGCCGCAAAGGACGAACGGCTGCGATAGGTTTGCGGGCGGGTGAACATCGACGTCGCGGCTTCCGCAAAGCCCATCTTCTCGCGCGCGATCAGCTGCTGACCGGTGAATAGAATGACCATAGCGGCGGCAATGAAAAATGCATCGCCACGGGCGATCGAACCCAGCTCGAACAGCACCAAAACCGAAACCATCGCGGCCACGATCAGGACGTTTACGATACGGTCGATCATTTTAGCTTCTCCACGCCGCCGGCAGCACATTTGCTGCACCTGCGAATAGGGTGGAGATAAGCAATTAAAACACCTGTTTCAAGACCAAAATGACTCTAGCGTCACCAAATCTTTAACCAGAACCGCGCCTTAGATAAGAAACAACTTCAGGGCCACAAAACCCACCCCAAACGACCATACGGAACACAGACCGAAGCAGGTAAACGTATAGGCAGGCGGCCAGTCTCCGACCCGCAGCGCACGATTGGCGGCCCGAAACAGGATGTGAGGCCCCGCAAACAGCAAGATTCCAATCATCGCCAACCGGCGCGCATCGGACGTCACGGGGAAATGAAAGACCGAGTCGCCGTCCGTAACCAGCCCAAACACGTTGGAAACGACGCCCGAAATCACAAAGCCTATCGCCAGGCCGAAAATCAGGGTCAAAAGGACTTCGTTCAGCATGGTGACATCCGCGCAGCGTCGTTGGGAGGTACACCTCTCAGAGCAGCGCTTGTGCCATTGAAAACTGTTGATTTCCCGCGGACACCCTCCACTCAACCCGGCACAGCCGTCCCGTTTTGTGACAGCTGAACAGGTGCGGGGGCCACGATTCCTGTTGCAGCGCAGCGTCCGGCACGGCACTAACTATGCGGCTAGACTTGATCAGTGTGGCAGTTCGATCACGAGCGCGACCAGAAATGCCAACACGCGAGAAATTCAAACAAGCAGAAACCAGTCGGGACGATAGTACCGGCCATGAAAATTGATCAACGCGACGCCGATGCCGCCCTGGGCGGCGAAGTTCATGCCCATTCAAGCTGGATTCTGCCGCTCCTGCTTTTGGTGATCGCGGCTGCGATCGCCGGCGGCTTTTTCATTTTCCTCGCCGGGCCTACAGTCGACGACTTTCAGGGCAATGCCCCGTGGCCGACGGCATCGGCCGACACCGCCGACATCCGTATCGACGGCGCGCTTTTGCGCATCCCGGCCAACTACACAAAATTCCGCCGCTCGCGTAGCAACGGCGATCAAGACGACGTGCCGATGCACGCGCTCTTGCCGAATTTGTCGCCATGGTCGCCCGGCGATGCGAAAGAATTCGCCAGCAACGCACCCGACGCCCGCGTGGTTCACTTCACGTTGGCGACCGATCGCGCCACGCTGACCTACCAGGAAAAATTCGAACGCGGCATCAAACCGCTCGCCGACAAGCCTGAAGGCGAGCCTGGCCCGTTTGGTCTTACGCAATATAAATTTGGCCCTCTCACGGGCTATGAAAATACCGAATGGTTCACGGCAGCCTTGGAAGACGGCTCGCAGCTTGTCATGCGCTGCGACGCGTCGCCCAATGCCGACTTCGGCTCAAGCTGCATGCGCGTCACGCGCATGGCCGACAACATCGGTCTGACTTACAAGTTCAAGCGCGCCCATCTGGCGCAATGGAAGCAGTTGGACGCAAAGATCATGGCCCTGATCGCGTCGTTCCATCCGAAGTGATGCACAACGCATCGTGATCGGCGCAGGCCGGCAACGCCTAATCTTGGACTTACGGCTTCTTCAAAACCGCGGCCGCCGGCGGCAGATCCATCTCGAGGATCGCCATCTCGAAATGATAGGTCGTTTCGCCGTCTTCGGTGTCTTTGAAAATCACGCCGATAAATTCGTCGCCGACCATGACCTCCACGGAGTCTTTTTTGGTCGGACGCGCTTCGATCTTGATCGTGTCCAAGCGAAACAGCGAACGCAGGTATTTTTCGACGCGCAGTATTTCTGTTCTATCCACGTGGCTCAGGCTCCAATCACGCGCGGGGCGTTTGATCCAAGAAACATAGGTCGAAAGGGGCATGTACTTGAAGCCCGATTTCGCCGCTCACGCCCTAATCTTCGACCAAATAGCCCTGCAACCACAAGCGGCCGGCTATTTCGTCCCCAGGCTTAGGCCGATATCCGGCCGGCAACACATGCTCCGCCGCGTATAGCGCGACATCGACCATGTTCTGCCCGCTCCGCGCAACCGTAACCCGCATACGATAGACCGTGCCGCTGTCCAATCGCATCGGATAGACGTGCTGAACGGTCGCGCGAAAATCGTAATCGTCGCTGGCCCCGCTGCGGGCCCGCCGCAATACGTCCGGCGGTGCAATCGTATCGTTACCCTGCACCAAGCGCAGGCCATAAGGCCGCAGCGAATAGGCGAAGGCCGACAACGCGAATTGATAACTTTCGCCGACTTGATAGTCGCTGCCGTTCTTGAAGAACAAGGCATCGAAGAAGGAAAGTTCGGCACCGTCTTCGGTTCGGCCGCGAACCTGCCCCTCGGCGCCCGATCCCAGCGAAGCGACATGCTCGATGCGCACCGGATGGGTAATGGCACCGGCCGCGAACGGAAACGCCGACAACACGCATCCCGACGACGTGCTGCGCTCCGTCAGCAACAAAACCATGTGGCGCAAATCGCCGTCGGCTTCCGCCATCGCGGTCAGCGTGTCGGCCTTTGTCCCGTTCGGCATCGCACGCGCTTCGGGCAATTCGACCTGCGCGATGATCGTCGACTTCGCCACGACGTTTTTGATGCGCGCGCGAATAGCTTCCGGCGCATCGGGATACAACGAGGCCCAATGCGTCGCGTGCGCGTCGATAACAGCACCGGCTTTTTCGATCATAGCAACGTGACTAGGCACAGTTCCAAAGCGCTTGGCAAGAGTGCGAGACCCTCTTGATGTTTTCGAAAAATTAGTCCTCTAAGAATCGCATGACTGCTTCGCGAACCGGCTCCTACTATCTTGCAACCGCAATTGGCCAACGGGCGCGTCCGCAATTGAACGGCGCAATCGCCGCCGACGTGTGCATCATCGGCGCCGGCTATACGGGCCTCTCATGCGCGCTTCATCTGGCAAAGGCCGGGCTGAAGGTCGTCGTGCTCGAGGCCGAAGTCGCGGGCTTCGGCGCCTCCGGCCGCAATGGCGGCCAAGTGATTACGGGACAACGCGTCGATCAAGTCGAACTCGAACGGCGCTACGGCGAAGCGCGCGCGCGCGCTCTCTGGGACCTTGCGCTTGAGGCAAGGTCGCTGGTGCGCAGTCTGATCGCATCACATGCGATCGCCTGCGATGAAACGCCCGGACACATCTCGGCCGCCGTCAGAGCAAGCCATGCGACCGAGCTTGAAGCCTACGTCGAACATTTGGTCCGGCGCTACAACTATTCGACCGCGCGCTACCTAAGTCCGGCCGAAATGCCTGCGCACGTTGCGACATCGAACTACAAAGGCGGCCTTTACGACACCGCAAGCTTCCACCTGCACCCGCTGAACTATGCCCTTGGTCTGGCGCGCGCGGCGGACGAAGCGAAAGTCGAGATCTTCGAAAACTCCCGGGTCTCAAGTGTCGAACACGGCGAAAAAATTCGCCTTGCGACCGCAAGCGGCGCTGTCACGGCAAAATTCGCCGTCTATGCCTGCAACGGCTATCTCGGGAAATTAAACCCGGATCTCGCGCGCACCATCATGCCGATCTCGAACTACGTCGCCGCAACCGAACCTTTGGGCGAAGCCCGTGCCCGAGCGCTCATTCCCTCGGGCGCCGCCATCGCCGACACGAAATTCGTGCTCGACTACTATCGCCTCTCGGCGGATCACCGTTTGATCTTCGGCGGCGGTGAAACCTACGGCGGCGCCGACATCGACGATGCGGCGCCGATCGTGCGCCCGCATATCCTGCGCGTGTTTCCTCAACTCGCCGACAGCCGCATCGACTACGCCTGGGGCGGCCGGCTTGCGATCACCATGCCGCGCTTACCGCATGTCGGACGGCTGACGCCGAATCTCTACTTTGCGCAAGGTTACTCGGGCCAAGGTGTGGCAATCGCAACACTCGTGGGCAAACTGATCGGCGAAGCGATCACGGGCCAAGCCGCACGCTTCGACGTTTACGAAAGCCTGAAAATCCCGCCCCTGCCCGGCGGCGCACTGTTGCGCCAGCCTTTACTAACGCTGGGGCTGCTTTGGTATGCGTTACGCGACCGGTTGGGTTAATCGCATTTTTTGCTCGACCGCCAATTCAATCCGTGAGAATCTGATTCCGGTTTTCAACATTTGAAAGGAGGTGATCCTATGTCGAGTGAGATTTTGGCGCCAATGCAAAGCCTGAAGGTCACATGGACACTGGAGCAACCTCTGGTGACCGTCTAACCGGACGATCGAAGGATCAGGGCTTTTAGCAATTGCCCATCTCACGGAGGGCCGCGGCCGCCGCAAGGCGGCCCTTTTTGATTCGCCTCCGCCCTTGCGGGGAGGCCAGCGAAAGCGAAGCTTGAGCGGGTGGGGGTAAAGACGGCCAACCGAAACGAAGTTCTAAATCTGATAATCGAGCGGCGCATCTTCGATGATCTGGTTCATTTCCTGTGCCGGCCGCTCGCAGCCCGCGCAACCAACCACCTTCGCCGGCACGCCGGCCACCGTGCAGCGCTCGGGAACATCTTTCAAAACCACGCTGCCCGCACCGACGCGGCTATAAGCGCCAATCTCAAGATTCCCCAGAATCTTCGCGCCGGCCCCGATCATAACGCCGCGCCGCACCTTCGGATGGCGGTCGCCCTGCTCCTTGCCGGTACCGCCAAGCGTCACGCCTTGCAGCATCGACACATCGTCTTCGACGACGGCGGTTTCGCCGATCACGACGCCCGTACCGTGATCGATCATCACGCCGCGCCCGATACGCGCCGCCGGATGAATATCGACGCCGAACACTTCCGAAATCCGGCTCTGAAAATGAAACGCCAGCGCCTTTCGGCCCTTCGCCCACAGCCAATGCGTAACCCGAAACGCCTGGAGCGACTGGAAACCCTTGAAAAACAAGAACGGCTCGACGAACGAATTCACCGCCGGATCGCGGTCGTAAATCGCCGACAAATCCGCACGAACTTCGTCGCCGATTGTTGGCTCATCGTTGAACGCCTGGTCGAACACTTGGCGTACCTGCATCGCGCCGACATCGTCGTTCCCAAGCTTCTGCGCCAAATGGTACGTTAGCGCCGCTTCCAACCGCTCATGATTAAGGATAGTGGCGTGCACGAAGCTCGCCAGCGTCGGCTCGGCCGCAGCCATGCGAATAGCTTCTTCCCGCAAGTCCGACCACACGGGATCGCAAACTGCGAATTTCTCGGCAATCACAGGCATTGGGCGCTTTTCCATGACTGACATACTACCACAGATAGGGCGGCGGCGTCAGCCTATCAAGCAAGGGTGAAGCCATACTGACCGTCCCAATTCATGCCGCCGTAATCATGAGTTGCGCGGAAAACGGCCCCCGTACATTGTCCGCCGCCCTGCGTGAGATATTCCAATGAACGAACCCGCCAACTTAAATGTATCCGCCCCACAAACGCTCGACCTGCTCCTCTCGAGGCGTTCGGGCTCTGCCAAAAGGATGAACGGACCCGGACCGTCGCAGAGCCAAATCCGTACGCTGATCGCCTGCGCCAGTCGCGTGCCCGATCATGGCAAATTGACGCCGTGGCGGTTCGTAATCTTCGAAGATCAAGCCAGGGCAGAATTTGGCGAGGTCCTTGTGCGCGCCCTCATATCGTCGGAGCCGGACGCAACCGAAGAACGCCGCGCCCAAGAGCGTGGCCGCCTCATGCGCGCGCCTGTCGTCATCGCAGCCATCAGCCGCGTGCGCGAAGGAATGCCGATCCCGGAATGGGAACAAATCTTATCTGCGGGCGCCGCGTGCCAGACACTTTGTATCGCGGCGCACGCGATGGGCTTCGTCGCGAACTGGATCACCGAATGGTATGCCTACCATCCGATCGTGTGCGACGCGATGGACTTGAAGTCGGGCGAGCGCATCGCGGGCTTCATCTACCTCGGACACCCGGCCGAACCTCTCATCGATCGCCCGCGGCCGGATTTCGACCTCATCGCTACGGCGTGGCACGCGCCTTAGGTTCGACTTAGATACGCTTCGTCCATTTCCAGCACACGCTTGCGCAGGCGATCGGAATACGTGGCAAAGAGGGCGGGATCGTGGGTGAGTTTCGTCACCCAATGACGAGAAATCTCGACCCATTTCTTCTCGTCAATTCCATACGCCTGACACATCGATTTCACATCGGCAGGGCGCTTGCGCGGCTCTTGCGTTTCGGTTCGGATCATGGCGCTCATCTCGACATACGCATCCATGGTCGCCGTGGCTGCTCTCTCGCTATGAAGTAGCAGCGCTCGTTGATAGTGCTTGAAATAGGCGGCAACAACGGCGCCCCTCGTCGCCTCGCTTCTCAACCTCGAGTTCCATTCCACCATCGCGTGCTCCCACGCCAAGCGGTGGATCCCCTCTTGCGCCGCGATTTGAGCACACGCCTCGCGGTCGTTCCCCGCGGCGCGCATCTTCACGGCTAGCTCGGCGTATTTTTGCAAGGACACGCCGGCCACCGGCTTCAATGGATCAGCGCTCAAGATTTCCCCCCTGGCTGTACGCATGTTGATCGATATCGGCGCGACTATGCGCACGGCATTCGCCGCACGACAGCAGCGCTCGTCACAACATATTTATATTCGGCTAGAAATGAATTTTATTCGGCAGTCGGCGTTCGCGCCGCGCATAGTTCAATTCGCCTAGGGCAGTGTTGCAGCTCGCTCATAGACGACCGCGTTCCAGAACTTTGCCCGATGACGTCCGCCGCAGCGCTCCCAGCCCTGCTTGCGCAGCGTGCGCCCGACGATGGCATTGAAGTAACCGTGCGCCACAAGAACCGCGATGCCGTCCTCGCGCGCCACGTCGCCCAACATCTCGACCGCCTTCAAAGCCCGATCGCGCGCGTCCCGATAGTCTTCGATGCCGCCGTGATGACCGGCATGCCAAGCAAGCCGTGCCAAGACGGCCCACGCCGGCGGCTTCAAGCGCACCAGCGGCAGCTTCGGAGATTTGAGCTGCGCTTCCATGAACAGCGAACTCTGGGACAGCGCCGCATGCGGCGCCAGTGCTTTGGCGCTCTCGCCCGCGCGAGGCCGGTCCGAGGCATAAACCCGGCGCGCCTCACGCGTGAGGTCCACCAGCCATTCCGGCGGCGGCGGACTATCCGGATGCAAGCCGGCCTGCTCGTACTCTTCGATGTAGTCCTGAAATTTCCGATGCGTAATCCAGCGCCCCTGACCGACGTCGGGCTTGCCGTGGCGGATCAGAACAATTCTTATGAGCGCCTCGCCGCGCGGTGCGGGCTTACGCCTGCCGCGCTTCAAAACTTTTGCACTGGGGCCGTTCATGCCTTCAAAGCTCATCGCTGAAAATCGCGGTTCCGCTGGTTATCTCGTACTCAACGCGCCGTTGCGGCGCAACGCACTCAGCCTCGATATGTGGTTGGGCATCCCACAAATCATCGACCGCTTCGAACAAGATGGCGGTGTGCGCTCCATTGTCGTTACCGGTTCCGGCCATGAAGCCTTTGCCGCAGGAGCAGACATATCCGAGTTTAACGACCATCGCGCAACAGAAAGCAGCGCGAAGGCCTACGACGAAGCAACCCAGGCGGCGGTGGGCTCTATCGTCCGTTGCACAAAACCGGTCATCGCAGCCATTCGGGGGATCTGTTTCGGTGGCGGCATGGCGCTCGCGATGGCCTGCGATCTGCGCCTGGCCAGCGACGATGCGAGATTCTGCATTCCGGCCGCAAAACTGGGGATCGGCTACGGCTACGAAGGAACCGCCGCCTTGGTGTCGCGCCTGGGTCCGGCCTTGGCCGCCGAAATGCTCTTCACCGCGCGCGTTTACACGGCCCCGGAAGCGCAAACCAACGGCATCCTGCACGCCCATGCAGCACCCGCCGATTTCGACGCCCTCGTCCACCAATACACGACCATGATCGCAGCCAACGCGCCGCTGTCGATGGCGACCGCGAAACTGGTCATCCGCGCCATCGCTTCCGGCGATCCTGCCGAACGGCGCGCCGCCGAAGATCGCATCGCCGCTTGCATGACCAGCGCCGACTACGCCGAAGGTCGAACCGCGTTTCTCGAAAAGCGGAAACCTCGCTTCCACGGCAGTTAGAAACTGCGCTAAAACACCGCCCACGAACCCAGCATCCACAAAACAAGAAACTGCGGGAGAAACGCCTGATGGATCTCAAAAACCAAGTTGCCGTCGTAACCGGATCGGCAACCGGCCTCGGCGCCGCCGTCGTTTTGAAACTCGCCGAGCTCGGTGCGAACGTTGTTGTGAACTACACCAAAAGCCTGAAGGAAGCCGAAGAAACGCTCGCTCTCGCAAAGTCCAAGGACGTCGACGCCGTCCTCGCCCAAGGCGATGTCGGCAACGACGAAGATTGCCGGCGCATCGCTAAAGCGGCCGTCGATCGCTGGGGCCGTATCGACATGTTGGTCAACAATGCCGGCACGACGAAATTTGCCGACCACGCCGATCTCGACGCCCTCAACGCCGACGATTTTTTGAACATCTACAAAGTCAACGTCGTCGGCGCCTTCCAGATGATCCGCGCTTGTGCGCCGCAATTGAAGGCAAGAAAGTTCGGCCGCGTCGTGAACATCTCCTCAATCGCGGGCGTTCTCGGCGTCGGTTCCTCAGTCGCCTACGCCGCCTCGAAAGGCGCGCTCAACACGATGACGAAGTCCCTCGCGCGTTCGCTCGCGCCCGAGATCCGCGTCAATGCGGTTTGCCCCGGCTTCATCGGCACGCGTTGGTTTTCCGAACGCTTCGGCCCCGAAACCTATGCCCGCATCGTTGAACACAACATCCAATCGACACCACTGCAGCGCGCGGGCACGCCTGAGGATGTCGCCGACGCCGTCGTCTTCTTCTGCACCGAAGGCGCCTTGCACATCACGGGCGAAACGCTCTTGAGCGATGCCGGCCACCATTTGGCGCTGGCGGGCGTCGTCCGCCGCTAGCCCGGGTCGCGCCCAAAAATTGGGCCTTTGCCCATTGCTGCAACAGCGAACAGCCCCAATCAGGGCATGCAAAGTTGCGCCTCCTCTTATTCCTGGTTGTGTTGCCAAATCGACACTGATTTTCAACCTCTAAGCCATTGTCAACGCTGGCTTTGAACGACATTCATAGACGCGACGGTCAGAAAAGCGCAGGCGCGGATCGTCGTTTCGATTGGGTGGTCATGGTGGTGAGGGTACGGGCATGAAAACAAAATTTTTGACGATGGGTCTGTTGGGATCGCTGGCGTTCGGCGGTTTGGCGACACCGGCGTTTGCCGATGGCGAAGAAGCGGCCGCAAGCCCGTGGTCGGCCACCCTGGCCGTAACCTCGGACTATCGCTTCCGCGGACAAAGCCAAACGCAGCGCGACCCCGCTCTGCAAGGCTCGATCGATTTCGCTTCCGAAACCGGATTCTTTGCCGGCGTGTGGGCCTCGAACATCGACTTCAACGATCCCGGCGACACGTCGATCGAAGTCGATCTCTACGCGGGCGTAACGCAAGCGATTTCCGACAAGACCGAGGCGACGTTCAAAGTCGTCTACTACGCCTATCCCGATCAGGACAACGCCATCGCCGACTACGACTATGTCGAAGTGCTGGCGAGCCTTTCCCATGATTTCGGCGCGGCAGCGGTCACGGGTGAAATCGCTTGGAGTCCCGATTACTTCGCGCAAACCGGAAGCGCTGTGGCGTTGACGGGAACGCTCGCAGTGCCGTTGGCGGACAAGTTCTGGTTCTTTGACGGCGGCCTCTCTGCCTCCGGTCATGCCGGTTATCAATGGATCGACGACAACATCGCATACGGCACACCGGATTACGTGTACTTCGATGTCGGCCTGTCGGCGGTCTGGGGCTTGGCAACTTTTGACGTGCGTTGGATCGACACGGATCTCGACAAAACGGAATGCTATGGCGGCCTCGACCTTTGCGAAGGCGGAGTCGTTGGAACGGTTTCGTTCGCGTTCGGCGGCTAAACCAAAGCAACACGTTGCACAAAACCCCCGCGCCACACGCGGGGGTTTTTCTTTGTTCTGCTTAAACTTCATGCACTTTGCTGCTTTGCACGCGCGCGCTATCGCGCCCATGATTCTCAAGTGATTCGCAGGTTTTCCGGTGCGGTAGGTCCGCACCGAATTCTTGCGCCGCTGAGGAACGGCAAACAGTGACATTTTCGACTCACCAGCCGACACGTTGGCCGATCCCATTAACGTTCCGTCAACCATGCCGGCCGCAAAACTTTGCGAGTTGGAACACTGTCGATCCGTGCGTCGGCCATGCCCCTGCCGGTCAAGTCGAATTGCATACGCAACATCAGAGAAAGGTTTAAAATGAAAACGAAAGCTTGGAAGGCGGGATTGTTCGGCGTCTTGGCGTTGGCAAGTTTCGCACCCGCAGCTCAGGCTGACGGCGACGCCGCTCCGGCCTGGGGCCCCTTCACCGCCGGGGTCGCCGTGACGTCGGACTACCGCTTCCGCGGCATCAGCCAATCCGACCGCGACGCTGCGATCCAGGGCTGGGTCCAGTACGACTACAAGGGCTTCTTCGGCAATATCTGGGCCTCGAACATCGACTTCAACGATGAAGCGCTGCACGACTCGTCGATCGAGGTCGATCTGACCGCCGGCTACAACTACGACTTCTCCGAACAAACGACGGGCGGCATCAAAGGCGTCTACTACTGGTACCCGGACGCCGACGCCCCTCCGGGCAACAACGAGTACGACTACTTCGAACTGATCGCGAGCGTCAGTCACGATTTCGGCGTCGCGGCGGTCTCGGGCGAATTGGCCTGGAGCCCCGATTTCTTCCTTGAAACGGGCGACGCGGTATCGCTCAAAGGCGGCGTCAGCTATCCTGTGATGGACAAGTTCCTGTTTATGGGCGCGCTCACCGCGTCGGCGAATGTCGGTTACCAGTGGATCGACGACAACGCTTTGTACGGCACGCCGGACTATCTCTACTTCGACATCGGCGCCTCGGCCGCGTGGGAGATTTTCACGGTCGACCTTCGTTGGATCGACACCGACCTCGACAATTCGGAATGCTTCGTCGCGCCGAACACCAAGTTCTGCGAGGGCGGCGTCGTTCTTTCGCTGTCGGCAGCACTCCCCGGCTAACACTCAAGTTCCTCCATCGAATTTCGAAACCCTCGCGCAGAAAGCGCGGGGGTTTTTTCTTTCAAGCTTCATTCAAGAAAGCCAACACCTCAGCCTTGTAGGTCTTATCGCCCACCGTCGACATGTGATCGCGCTTCGGCACGATGACGACGCGCGTGCCCGGCAAGGCCTCCGCCAGCGCATCCGCCGGCCCGGTCACCGTGTCCGCTTCGCCCAGTACAATAAGCGTCGGCACGTCGAGCCCACGCATCTCGTCGGCGCTAAACGAATGCCGCCGCCGCGTCATACACAGCGCCAGCGCTTCAAGGTCGTTCTTGCCTTGCTCGGCGAACACGCGAAACGTCTTGGGCACCGCGCCCACCACATCGGCCGCATCGCGCACCCGCATCGCGGCCGCAATCGCCTCGCTCTCAAGCCGTCCGCGCCCGTAATAGTTCTCGCCCACCCCCGCGATCACCGCCCGCCGAACACGCGAAGGCTGGTCGTGCAAAAGCCGCAACGTAATGAACCCGCCCATCGAATAGCCCATGACATCGGCCTGTTCGTGCCCCAACGCATCGAGCAGGCGCACCACATCGCCCGCCAACTCGCCCTCGTCGTAAGCCTCGATGTCGTGCGGCTTGTCGCTTTCGCCGTGCCCGCGCACGTCGAGCGCAATCACCTGCCGCCCGGCCTTCACCAGCGTGTCGTACCACCCCGGCGCGCGCCAATTCATGAAGCGGTTCGAGGCGAAGCCGTGCACGAGCACAATCGGCGGCTTGCCCGCCAAAGCCTCGGCGAAGGAGGGCCCGTCCCCCAAAACCTCGTAAGCAATCTTGACCGTGGGCGTAACCTCTAGGTACGGCATTTGACCTCGCGTGCGTGAGCGCGCAAGGCTAGAGCGAACTTGCGGAGGAACCAAGCAATGACGTTGGAAACCCTGAAGCGCGACGTCTGCGGCGCCATCGATGCCTTGCGCGGCGAACTCGTCGCCGCCAGCCACGCGATCCACGCCAACCCCGAACTCGCCTTCGAAGAAAAATTCGCTGCCGCCCTCCTCACCAAAGCGCTCGAAAGCCACGGCCTGAGCGTCGAACGCGGCGCGTACAAAGTCGAAACCGCCTACGCGTCGGAGTTCGGCGTCAAAGGCGCGCCGGTGATGAGCCTGCTCTCCGAATACGACGCCCTGCCCGGCATCGGCCACGCCAGCGGTCACAACATCATCGCGACTGCAGGGTTGGGCGCGGCCCTCGGCCTGTCGAAACTTGGGCCCAAACTCACCGGCCGCGTGCGCTACATGGGCACGCCGGCGGAGGAACGCGGCGGCGGCAAGGAAGTCATGGCCCAACACGGCGCCTTCGACGGCGTCGATGCCTCGATGATGGTCCACCCCGCGGGCGTCGACATGGTGACGATGCCCTGCATCGCTCTCGCCGAGGTCGAGGTCGTCTATCACGGCCGCGCCGCGCACGCCTCCGCCATGGCGTTCAGAGGCCTCAACGCGCTCGACGCGCTCGTCACCGCCTATCAGACGATCGCGCAGCTGCGTCAGCACATCCAGCAGACCGAGCGCATCCACGGCATCATCGTCGACGGCGGCATGGCGCCCAACATTGTCCCTGAGCGCGCCTCCGGCCGCTTCTACGTCCGCGCCCGCGACGGCGTCGAACTCGCCGCCCTGAAGAAACGCGTGCAAGCCTGCTTCGAGGCCGGCGCGCTCGCCACCGGCACGCGCCTTGAAGCCAAATGGGGCCGCGTCGACTGCCTCGACCTCAAAACGAACTGGCCGCTGGCCGAAGCCTACGAAGCGAACGCCAAGGCGACCGGCCGCGAGCTCCTTGATCCCTCGACCTTGCCGCCCGGCCTCGCCGGTTCGACCGACATGGGCAACGTCAGCCACCGTGTCCCCTCGATCCACCCCATGATCGCCGTCTCTCCGCCGAGCGTCGTGATGCACAACGCCGAATTCACCGCCTATGCCAACTCCGAACGTGGCGACCAAGCCATCATCGACGGCGCCAAAGCGCTCGCCATGACGACGCTGGATTTTTTCGCTAGTGCGGCCTTGCGCGAAGCCGCCAAAGCCGACTTTGCCAAAAGCCGCGATCTCTCGAAGGCCGCCGTCGGCTCTGCCTTCCACAAAGACGGCGTCCTGCTGGGCGGGGCTTGCGGCTGCTGCTGACCGCGGATTTGCTCGCTCTCGCAGGTGCAAAAAACGGCCCCCCTCAGCAAACCGTAACAGCGTAACATTGGCGGAATTTGGCCATTTAAACCGCAACGAAAGCGTAACATTGTTGCGGTTCATCCGTAACATCTCTGGCGAATTTCCTGTCGTGAGCAATGGCGAAAACGATAAGAACAAAAATAGAACATGATCGCGTCAAAGGCAAGATTTTCAGCCGCCAGCCCTCACGTAGTGTTGAACCGATGCGCGCAAACCCACACGCATCGCGTCTCGCGGCGGCGCTCTTGCATCGTCATGATCAACCCCAACCTTGGGGAGGTTTCATGCGTCGATATTTCGTTCCCGCGCTCGCTCTGCTGGCGACGATTTCCGCGTTGTCGTCGGCTGCGCAAGCTTGCCCGCCCGCGGGGTGGGATCGCGCCAA
>JAIOQG010000096.1 GCA_021413465.1 Alphaproteobacteria bacterium
CAGGCTTTTTCGACCGCGTGCGCGCGTTCTATCTGCGCTCGGACGCGGCCAAGGGTTATGTGCTGCTGTCGCCGGTGATGCTGACGATGATCGGGCTGCTCGCGGCGCCTTTGGTGTTGCTGACGCTTTATTCGTTTTGGACGCAAACCGGGCTTGCGGTCGATACCACGCCCACCTTTCAGCGCTATCAAGACGTGCTGGGCAAGCAGAGCTACATCGATATTTTCTGGCGCTCGATCGGGATGTCGAGCCTGGTCACGCTCGTCACCGTGGGTCTGGCCTATCCGATGGCGTACTTCGTGGCATTCGGGGTCAAGCGCAACAAGTTCGTGTGGCTGGTGTTGCTGACCATTCCGTTTTGGACGAGCTATTTGCTGCGCGCGTTTTCGTGGAAAGTGATCCTTGGCTATAACGGCGTCATCAATTCGAGCTTGATGAGCGTTGGTATCATCCAAGAGCCGTTGCAGTTCCTTCTCTACAATCAGACGGCCGTGATCATTACCTTGGCGCACGCCTATGCGGCGTTTGCGATCCTGCCGATCTATGTTTCGCTGGAAAAGATCGACCGCACCTTGCTTGAGGCGGCGGCCGATCTCGGCGATGGGGCGTGGGCGCGGTTTTGGCGGGTGACGTTTCCGCTGTCGATGCCCGGCGTGATCGGGGCTGCGGTTTTGATCTTCGTGCCGACGACGGGCGATTACGTGACGCCGGCTTTGGTCGGTGGGCCAACGGGGCAGATGATCGCCAATATCATTCAGGTGCAGTTCTTGAAGATCGGCGACTGGCCGCTCGGGTCGGCGCTGGCAATTTCGGCGATGGCGGCGGTTGCGGTTTTGGTGGTGGCGTTCGTCGGCTTGATGCAGTTGTTGGTGAGGCAGATCCGATGACGACGAAACCGAGCCGCGAAGCCAAACGCATGGGCGACGCCGGCGGCGGGCTGGCGCTGTTTGCGATCGCCTATCTTTTGTTCCTCTACGTGCCGGTGCTGTTCCTGCCGCTGTTTTCGTTCAACGATTCCATCTTCGTCTCTTTCCCGCTGCAGGGGTTCACGACGAAATGGTACGAGCAAATGTTCGCCGACGAGGACATGCTGAAAGCCTTGATCGCGAGCCTGCAAGTGGGCGGCGTGGTTGCCATCGCCTCGACGATCTTGGGCTTGCTGGGCGCGAAGGCGGTGACGCGCTATCGCATGCCGGGGCAAGGCGCGGTGACGGGGCTGATCATGCTGCCGTTGTTCATCCCGGAAATCATTTTGGGCATTTCGCTTCTCATCCTCGTCAACGCGCTCGACATTCCGCTGTCGCTTATCACGGTTGCGATCGGGCACATCATGCTGTGCACGCCGTTTGCGATGGCGGTGCTGACGTCGCGCCTCGACGGGTTCGACCGCAGCCTCGAAGAAGCGTCGATGGATTTGGGCGAGACGCCGTGGATGACGTTCTGGCGCGTGACGTTTCCGCTGGCGGCACCGGGCATCGTGTCGAGCTTGCTGCTGGCGTTCATCGTTTCGTTCGACGAATTCCTGCTGTCGTTCTTTCTGCAGGGGCGCCAACCCACCTTGCCGGTTTACATCTGGAGCCAGCTGCGGTTCCCGAGCAAACTGCCGAGCGTTTTGTCGTTGGGCGCGATAATTCTGATTACGTCGTGCGTGCTCGTGTTCTTCGCCGAATGGGTGCGCCAGTTGGGCACCACGGGCGATCGTAAAGTGGGGGTCGCATAAGCGCTGCCGATGGCCGACTACATCATTCGTATCGAGAACGTGACCAAGCAATTCGCCGGCGGCGCCAAAGCCGTCGACGGGGTGTCGGTCAATATCGAGCGCGGGGAGTTCTTCTCGCTGCTGGGACCTTCGGGCTGCGGCAAGACGACGTTGCTGCGCATGATCGCGGGGTTCGAGTTTCCAAGCGAGGGCGAGATTTTCATCGACGGGCAGGCGTCGTCGTTGATCCCGTCCTACAAGCGCCCGACCAATATGGTGTTTCAGTCCTATGCGATTTTTCCGCATCTGAACGTGTTCGACAATATCGCCTACGGCCTGCGCAAAGAGGGGTTGCCCGGCAAAGAGCTGAACCGCCGGGTGGAAGAGTCGCTGGCGATGATCAAGCTGACGGGTTTCGGCAAACGCCGCGGCGACCAGCTGTCGGGCGGGCAGCGCCAGCGCGTGGCGTTGGCGCGCGCGCTCGTGAAGCGGCCAAAGGTTCTGCTGCTCGACGAACCGTTGGGTGCGCTCGACAAGAAATTGCGCGAAGAGATGCAGATCGAACTGCGCCAATTGCAGAAGAGCGTCGGCATCACGTTCGTGTTCGTGACGCACGATCAGGAAGAAGCGCTGTCGATGTCGGATCGCATCGCGGTGATGAGCAAGGGCGACGTGCTGCAGATCGCGGGCCCGAAGGAACTTTACGAAGCGCCGAATTGTATCGAGGTGGCGTCGTTCATCGGCAATATCAACTTGATCAATGCGACGGTGAAGGGCGTAAACGGCGGCGAGATAGCGCTTGAAGGGCCGGGCTTCGGTTCGTTCGGCGCGCCTTCGATCGAAGGCGTCAAAGCGGGCGATAAAATCGTGGCGGCGATCCGGCCCGAGAAACTGTCGCTGACGGCGCAGAAGCCAACTTCCGGCGCCTTCGTCGAAGGCATGATCAAAGCCAGCGCCTATCTGGGCGATCGCAGCCACCATCAAGTGTTCGTCAAAGGCCGCGACGAGGCGGTCTCGGTGGCGGCGCAGAATATGGAACGCGAAATGAGCGCGGACTTCGATGCGAGCAAGCCCGTCTATGTGACGTGGGACCCGAAGTCGCTGATCTTGCTGAAGAGTTGAGGCATCACTCAATCACTTCCACGAGTGGGTGCCCGCGAAGCAACTTGTCGCGCGTGAGCAGTTTCAACCCCTCGGATTGGGCCTGCGCCAACAACAGCTCGTCGAACGGATCCTTGTGCGACAAGGGCACCTCAAGTTCGGTCGCAGCATGCGTCGCCGACAGCGACAGTAGTGCTACAGGCTGACCCGAGACAACGCGCAGGACCTCAGCCGGGCTGGCGGGGCCCTTGCGATCTCCCGATCGGTGAATCGAATTCCATTTGAGGCGAATTTCCCAAAAAGAAACTGCGCTGACGACGAGCCGCTTGGGGTGGGCGTCCAAGAAGCGCGCCTCTCGCCTCGACACCGACCCCGGACTGTCGGCCAGTCCGAACACGTAGTGCGTGTCGAGGAGGACGCTCATTTCGCCCTGGTCTTCTTTTTCTTGCGCTCAGGCTGCAGGCCGAGAACCTTTCGGCTCAAAGCAGGGTCGTCCAGGTCCGGCGTCCATCCGGGCCCGTCTTCGAACAATCCCAAAGCTGCCCTGTCGGTCGCCAATTTCTCGAAATCGATTCCGCCTTGCTTGCGTTTTGCGAGCTCGCTCAGCTTGTCCCGAACAAATGCCTCGATCGGTTGCTTGCGCTCGGCGGCGAGCCGTCGCAAAGCGTTATGAACATCTTCGGGCAGGTTTCGAATTACAATCGCAGCCATGCGGCGCACGCCTCTTTATGATATCATTATGATATCAAATAGCTGCCGCGAGATCAACATGCGGCCGCTAGGACATAGCAATGTCCCCAAACGGCACAACCTTGTTGTCCGCGTCGTGGCCGATGTCGGCGCGGCCCAGATAAGGGATGCCGGAGACCTTGCACCAATGTTGCGCGACGTCGACTTCGGTCTTGGCGAAGTCGGGGTCGTTGGGCGGGATTTGGCTGCAGCGGCCGAGCCTGATGCCGGCGGCGCGGCGCACGCCCGGGTTCGAGGTGACTTGAAAGAAGGCGCGGTCAATCGCGTACATGTATTCCGACACGTCTTCGAGCAGCAGCACGTGGCCCGTGATGTCCGGCGCCAGCGGCGTGCCGAGCAGGCTCGCAAAGGTTTTGAGGTTGAAGGCGATGCTCTTTGAGGCGCGCGTTGTTGGTTCCACGGCTTCGGGCGCGCGGTCGACGAGAAAGGCGAGCGCGCGGCGCACCGCAGCCTCGCCGCCGTCGCGCAGGATGTCGGACGGCATGGGGCCGTGCGCCACGTGCGGGAACGCCTTGCCGTAGAGGCCCGCAAGCAGCGTGCCCAGATCGCTGTAGCCGAGATAGGTTTTGCGCCGGGCAACGTCGGTCAATTTCGGCAGGACGCTTTCAACGATGCGGCAGGAGCCGTAGCCGCCGCGCGCGAACCACACGGCGTCAAACGACGGATCGTTCGCGACCTCGACGAACGCCGCGGCGCGTGCCGCATCGTCGCCGGCGAAATGGCCCGAGGCGAGATGGCATTGCGGATGGACATAAAGCGTGACGCGATTCGGGTAGAGGTTGCCGGCCAGCGCCTTCACACGTTCGGCCACTGCCGGGTCGAGCCGATTGGCGGGGGCGACGATCGCAATTTTCATGGGCTTGCCTGGCATAGTGGACCATTTACGGGTGCGGGCTCATGTGCGATCAACGCGCATGAGTTCGACTCTGATTCAGCGCAAACCCTATTTCTTCTGCGGAATCGGCGGTAGCGGAATGTTGCCGCTGGCGCTGATTCTGCGCGGCCAAGGTTACGCCGTCGAGGGCTCGGACCGCTCGCTCGATCAGGGGCGGTTGGCGCCGAAGTTCGAATTCCTGCGCTCGCGCGGGATTGCGCTGCACCCGCAAGACGGCAGCGGCTTGACGCGGCGGGAGCAGATTCTCGTCACGTCGGCGGCGGTCGAGGAAAGCGTGCCCGACGTGCAGGCGGCGCGGCGGCTCGATCTGCCGATGATCCGGCGCGCGGAATTGCTTGCCGAATTGTTCAACGCGGCGCCGCACAGCATCGCGGTCGGCGGCACCAGCGGCAAGTCGACGACGACGGGCATGATCGGCTGGATCCTGCAGCAGGCGGGCCGCGCGCCGACGATCATGAACGGTGCGGTGATGAAGAATTTCGTCACGCCGGAGATGCCGTTTGCGAGTGCCGCCGTCGGCGACGGCGAGGTGTTCGTGAGCGAGGTCGACGAGAGCGACGGTTCGATCGCGCTCTATCGCCCGCATATCGCGGTCGTGAACAATATCTCGCTCGACCACAAGACGATGGACGAGTTGCGCGCGCTGTTTCGCGATTTCGTGGCTAAGGCGAAAGTCGCGGTGCTCAATCTCGACAATGAGGAAACGAAGGCGCTGGCGGCGACGTTGCCGGCCGGGGCGGCGACGACGTTCAGCCTGACGAATATGCGGGCGCAATTGTTCGGCGGCCGGTTGAAGCCCTCGCCCGCCGGGATCAGTTTCGAGGTCAGCGAGCGCGACACGGGCGCCGGAGCGATCGTGCATTTGAACGTGCCCGGGCGGCATAACGTGTCGAACGCGCTTGCCGCCATGTGCGCGGTGCGCGCCTGCGGCGTGCCGCTCGACGTGGCGGTCGATGCGCTCAGCACATTTACCGGGATCAAGCGGCGCTTTGAGATCGTGGGAACGGCGAACGGCATCACCGTCATCGACGATTTCGCGCACAACCCCGACAAGATTGCGGCGACGTTTGCGACGCTGCATGCCTTTCCCGGACGTCTGCTTGTGATGTTTCAACCGCACGGCTACGGCCCGTTGCGCCTGATGAAGGACGCGTTCATCGATTGCTTCGCGCAGGGTTTGCACGACGGCGATGTGCTCGTGATGCCGGAGCCGGTCTATTACGGCGGCACGACGGATCGTTCCGTCACCAGCGACGACGTTGCGCGCGGCGTGAACGAAAAGGGGCACGAGGCGATCGCCCTGCACGACCGCGCGGCCTGCGGCGAGAAGCTCATCACCCTCGCCCGCCCCGGCGACCGCATCGTGATTATGGGTGCACGTGACGACACGCTGTCGGAGTTCGCGGCTGGACTGCTCAAGCGACTCTGAAACCGCCAACCTAACTTCGAGTTAATCTTCGGCGCATTGCTCCGTGTGCGGCGCAAGTGCTGCAATTCAACAGCGCAAAGTAACCAATCGCACGATGACGTGAGCGAGGCTCACGGCCATGTGATTTTGTTTCCACTTGCCGCGCGCTTCAAATCACCTTGGGTCTGTTGGAGAGTCTGGGGTGCGCGCACTGACGGCGATGAGCCTGCGGAGTCCGGCGGCGGTTGCCGTCGGCGTGGCGGTGACGATTCTGTTCGGCCTGTTCGCGCTCAGCACGCTGCCCATTCAGCTCTTTCCCGATATCGAGCGGCCGCAGATCGGAATTCAGACCGGCTGGCGGTCGGCGACGCCGCGCGAGGTCGAGGCGCAGATCGTCGAGCCCGAGGAAGAGGTGCTGCAGGGCATTTCGGGCTTGCAGGAGATGAATTCGTTTGTCGGTCCGGGTGGGGCCTATATCAATCTGACATTTGCGATCGGCACCGACATTCGCCAGACGCTGATCGACGTCATTGGGCGGTTGAACCGCATACCCTCCCTGCCCGCCGATGCCGACCGGCCGTTCGTGCAGCTGGCCAATACGCAGGATTCGAACGCGTCGCTGTTGTTCGTGTTTCTGCAGCGGCTGCCCGGCAATCCGCGCGATATCGAAACTTACGAGTCGTTTCTGAAATACACCGTCGTGCCGCGGTTGGAGGCGATACCCGGGGTCGGCAGCGTCGAGTTGAACATCACCGGCTCGCAGGAAGAGCTGCAGATCGTGTTCGATCCGATGAAGGCGGCGGCGCTGGGGATTCAGATTCCGAAGGTGGCGCGCCAGATCACATCGTCGGACGACGTTTCGGGCGGCACTATCGATGTCGGGCGGCGGCAGTATGGGCTTTCGTTCCGCGGGCGGTATTCGGTCGACGATCTTAAAGGCTTGATCCTTGAATGGCGCGACGGGAAGCCGGTGCTGCTGGGCGATGTCGCGACGGTGCAGATCGCGCGCGGGAAGCGCACTGCCTTCGCTTACCAGAACGGCAATCCGGCACTGGGGTTTCGCATCGTGCGGGAGACGGGCGCGAACGTTCTGTCGACCGTCAACGCGGTGAAGGAGGAACTCGTCCGCCTCAACGAGGGGCCGGCGAAGGAACAGGGCGTCAAGCTGCAATATTCGTTCGACCCGTCGCATTTCATCAATCAGTCGATCGAGATGTTGTCGCGGGATTTGATCTTGGGGATTCTGCTTGCGGTCGGCGTGTTGTGGTTCTTCATGCGGGAATGGCGGGCGAC